>JAOUBX010000014.1 GCA_029860075.1 Deltaproteobacteria bacterium
TTCGATATTCACAGGGAAGGCCAGGGCAGGAAAAAACCTTCACCATCGGAACCGTCCTCTTTCCTGGAAGAGGGAGATGAGGGGAGCGGTGCTAAAGGTATTGCTACAGAGGAGGAGAGCCAGCGCCGGTTTTTCGAATTTGCCGGACCTCTCTTCAGTGTACGCATATCCCCCTCATCGACTGTCGTCTCCGTAGGCAAGACGAAAGAATTTAGGGCCATTGCAAGAGACAGGAACAAAAGGACCGTCGACAGGGATCTCGTTTTTCACTGGGAAATTATGGAAGGTGGCGGCTCCCTTGATGAAAGCATGGGAGAAACGGCAATCTTTACCGCCCCGGAAGAACCCTGCCTGACACGACTGAAAGTGACCGTCTCCCAGGGTGATATCTCCACCCAGGCAGAAGCGCTGGTTACCGTTACCGACTCACTGCTGCCCAGATCGGAAGATAGGAGTGATCGAACGAAGGGACTCCCCGGCTATACTTTCCGGCGAGCACCGGGAGAGCTCTGGCGTTCAAAGTACGATGATAAGCAGAACGTCATCGTTATCAACAATGGCCACCGGGACTTCGTCTACGCATCCCAAACACGGGCAAGAAAGCTGCGCTACATTTGCCGTCTCTTTGCCAAGGAACTGGTGCTTGCCAATTTCCCCGGCGAAGCACCGGATAAACTGCTTGAGCGGATGGTGGAGCTAACGATTTATACGGAAGAACACTTGAAGTAAAGGGTCAGGAACTATTAAAAAACAACCTGCGCACTGAATCCTTCGATCTTACTCAGGACAGGCTTATCGATGAATACCACCAGCCGACAGCCCCAATGGAGTTAAGCGGAATCCGGAGTCTATTTAATTTCCTTTTTGTTAAAAGCTTTTTTCTGACGGGATTTACAGGATTGACCGGATTTTAGAATCTTTTTTTATCCTGTTAATCCTGTAAATCCCGTCTAAAATCAGCTTTTGATCTTTTAATTTTTTTGATCAGTTACCTCATGGAGATTTTCAAAGAATAATTTAAGGGTGATAATCTAAATATCATTTTAAACAAACCTGGACATGGCCACCCAATCAAACTCCCCATTATATTTCAACTATGGCTAAATAGTAAAAACACTTTCTTTATTCTACCCAACATTTGCATAGAGTGGATTCAATAATCAACTTTCAATACACACCTTACAACATGCCCGCCCCCGCAGCCTGCCGTCCTTGCAACAACACTTTATGATATACTTAACATAGCGGAAGGGGGCAAGTGATGAGCATCAAACAACCTGTCTTATTATTTACAGCACAGACGTGCAATGTCCCGACTTAAACAGATCATTTAAATATAAAAAGAGGGGGATCATTACTATGTGCAATAGTCATGAGAAAGTCCCAATGGGTTTTACAAGGGAGGCCTTCCCTGCCGGTACTCATATGTGTTTAATTTACAATAGTGAGTCAGAGCGTAAAAAGCTTATCGGCAAATTCCTGGAGAGCGGCATTTTATCAGGTGAAAAAGTCGGCTACTTTGCCGACATGATGACTCCTGCAGAAGTGCGGGATTGGCTGATAGCCATGGATATAGTTCTTCCAAAGGGGGGAAATTCGGAACAGTTCGCTATTAGGGATGCAGAAAACACCTACTGCCCGGAAGGCACTTTTATTCCGCAACGAATGCTTGACAATCTGAAGAAGTATTATAAACAGGCCCTCGATGAAGGCTACGGCGGCGCCCGTGTGAGCGGTGAAATGTCATGGGCATTGAAAGACATTCCAGGCTCTGAACGTCTCATGGAATATGAAGCGCTCGTTAATGATGTGCTCAAGTCTCATCCCGTTACCGCTATATGCCAGTACGATGCAAACAAGTTTGACGGTGCCACAATCCTCGATGTCCTTAACGTTCATCCTATGATGATCGTTCATGGTCAGATAGTGCAGAATCCCTACTACATGAAACCTCAGGATTTTCTTAATGAGTATAGCGGCAGATGATCAATAATATGGCAGTGGATAAAAAATTTGTTAAAGAGGATCAAATAAAAATCCTTGGGCAATTTATCTCCATGTTTAATGTATTGCATATCTTTCCATCGGAAGAAAAAATCGCCCAGTTTGTCGCGCAATCAATGAAAAGAATCGAAGCTGTCATTTCAAGCGGAATGTGCAGTGCCGGATTTCCTAAACCGATAGGTAATTTGGGTAAGACAAGCTGTAAGAGTTGTCAAAAAGGCGCAAATAGCGCCGATCCAAAAAGTTACTTTGAATGTGAACTGGCAAGCAAAAACAACATTCATGTTTTCCCAATGGAAACAATAGACGGCTTTTATGGATATCTGATTTTGGAGGTGGAAGATAAAAAGAAGTACGAATTTTATGAACCTTTTTTTAAAAATATTGCAAATTCTACTGCCATTATAATCGAAAAAATGCGGCAGAAGACAGAACTGGAAAAGGTCTATAAAGAGCTGCAAATACACCGTGATCAGCTTGAAGAACGGGTAAAAGAACGAACATGCAAAATTGAAGAAACGACTGAAGCCTTAAGAAAAAGTGAAGAGGACCTTCGCACCATCACTGATAACCTGCCGGCATTTATTGCTTATATCGATTCAGACCTGCGTTACCGTTTCAATAACAAGAGCTATGAGAAGTGGTTTGGCAAATCACCGGAAGAACTTTACGAAATGCATGCCAGGGAAATACTCGGAGAAGCAACTTACAAACAACAGAAACCTAAATTCGACACCGTATTATCGGGAAAAATTATCAGCTTTGAAAGTCCCGCCCGCTTCAATGACGGCAGTGAACATTATCTGAGTGGCAGCTATATTCCGGATATATCAGAGCAAGGAAAGGTTAAGGGATTTTTTGTTCTTATTAATGATATTACGGAGCAAAAGCAGGCGGAAGAGGAAATAAAACAGAAGAGAAAATTAGCAACAATTGGTGAGATGTCCGCATATGTAGCGCACGAGATCAAAAGTCCGCTGAATAATCTGTGCCTCAGTTACGATCTGCTTAAAAATTCTGAGTCCATAAAAGGAAAAGACAGGGAAGCGCTCCTCTTTATGGGTAATGGGCTGGAAAAACTTGTTTCAGTTTCAACAGACCTTCTCGAGTATAGCAAAAGAAAAGAGTTGAAAAAGGAGGAATTTAATTATTTAAGTGTTATGAACAGCCTTCTCACTGAACTCGATAAAAAGATGGCCTCTGCCGGCATTAAAGTTGTCAGAAAATTTCCGGAAAAATGCAGCCCTTTAAAAGCCGACCACGTAAAAGTACATCAGATCATTATTAACACATTAAACAATGCCATCCAGTCCATGCCCGATGGGGGGACCCTTAGCTTATCAACTAAAGAAACAGAAGGAAGCCTGATCATAACTATTTCCGATACAGGGGTGGGCATTAAAAAAAAAGACCTGGACAACATCTTTGTCCCCTTCTTTACTACGAAAAGGGAAGGAACAGGCCTTGGCATGACCATTTTGAAAGATTTTGTAGACCTTCATAATGGCAAGGTGATTGTTGAAAGTAAGGTAGGTAAGGGAACAGCGGTAACCATCACCCTTCCACTTCAGTAAGCATAGAATGAATTTGAGTAAGAAATATACAAGAAGAGATTCACAGACTGAAAGCTCATATTCAACTTTAATCAAAAAGGGCCCTTCCAGTTAAAAAGTATTATCTCCCGTTTATTTTTTAATTTATTTTCATTGACACATATAGCCTGATTACTTTATTTTAAGTTGATACACTTAAAAATTATTATAAGTGTTATAAGGGTGGTTTACTTTTGGATAAAACTTCAAACTTTCAAAACATGCAACACATTATCCGCAAAGACAAGAGCATTAAAACAATGCTATCGGTCTCAGGAATATAAAGAGAGGAAAAAATGAACGCTATTAAATCAATTAGCTTGTCTTTTTTTATAATAATTGTCATGTTCCCTGCGAGCAGCTTTTCCGAACCATCTAAAAGCATCATGACTAAAATCGAGGCATCTCTTGCCGGAAAGGAAATTTCCCGGGATGATGCCGCCATGTACAAAACCTTTTTCCTCTTTGACCGGAGCAGGCTGCCCGCCAGGTTTCTCGGGGAAGGCCCTGCCACCCCTGTAAAAAATGCCACCCTCATTATCAGGAATTTAAAAAGAGATTTTAACTCTTTCTTACCTCAAACAAAAGAAACACTGAGACCTTATCTCTTCAAATCAAAAGGGACAAGCTATTTTCCGCAGGAAAGCGCTTACTATGGCAGGAACGGCGCCTCCAAAATCGCCACAACCGGAGGTTTTGGATTTGATAATTATACGGTAACCGACAATTTTAAAATACAGTGGGGCAGCGCTATAAAAGTAAACCCTGACTATGTGGCAAATTTGGCCCAATACCTGGAAGACTCATGGACAAATATCATTACCGGCCAGGGCTATAAGGACCCTTTACCTGATAACCTGTTGGATGTTTATATTGGGGCCACAGATCATATAAACGCAAACTATAGCCAGGCGCCTATCTATCCTTACATTTACGGTTACGTTACCTACTACGGTAATATACATGTTCCTTATATGGTTGTTAATCATGAATATAGTTGGGTATATCCCAATGATGACCCTGAGAATCGGGCAATAGGAGCAATGAAAGTAACGGCGGCCCATGAATATTTCCATATTGTACAGTTTGCTATTGACGACCGGGAAGATTCCTGGTGGATGGAGGCGACAGCCACCTGGATAGAAGATGAGGTTTTTGATGAAGTTAATGACTATTTTCATTTTATTAACAGGGACGATGGATGGACAAAGCATCCCAATGTTTCTTTACAACTTTTCAACGGGAGCCATGAATACGGGAGCGCCATTTGGGGGAAATATCTTTCCGAAAGCTGGGGTGGAGTGCAGGCGATAAAATCAATCTGGGATAATTGCCAAACCGGGGGACCCAATGCTCTTAGTGCCATTAATTCTTTTTTCATGGCTAACTCTACATCGCTAAAGGAGGAGTTCCAAAAATTTGCCGCTAAGAATATATTCATGAATTACAGTGAAGGGAACGGTTATGGCAAGATGATTACGCATAGCAGTCATTCCTTCTACCCTGCTTCTCGTAACAGCATGGACTTTATTGGTAAAAGCCCTGACTACCTTGGAACGAACTATATCCACTTTCTTCCTGCATCAGGAACTGATTTGACCATCACTTTTGACGGTGACCAATACTACAGGAGGAGAGATATTGAATGGGGTGCAAATATTGTTCTAAGCACTATGACAGGTTATTCGACCGTTAAAATACCTCTCGACCCTGACCAGCAAAATGGTTATGCTACGATTAAGAATTATGGAAACTATGGCGATATCTATCTTGTAGCCACAGTATTATCCCCAACAGGAATCACTCCATTGGAAGATTCTTACCTCTGGTACTCTGATTACCCTGATGGAGTACCTTATGCTTACCACGCTTGCGAAGATTGCCCCGGTCCTCCTCCACTCCCTCTGGATGAATTTACAAATAATGATGGTGTCATAAGTGGAGGTGGTGGAAGCAGTGGTGGAGTCACCGGTATAGGTATAAGCGGCACTGACAGCAACTGGAGCACCGGGGGGGGGGAAGGCAGCGGGGGCAGCTGTTTTATAGCTACTGCCGCCTACGGTTATTATGATGAGCCTCATGTTATGCTGCTAAGAGAATTTAGAGATCAGTTCCTGCTTACGAATGTTCCCGGCCGCCGTTTTGTCAATTTATATTACCGCATAAGTCCCGATATGGCGGATTTTATTTCCGAAAGAGAATGGCTAAAGTCGCTTGTCAGAATTATGCTTATGCCTTTAATCGGTTTTGCCTGGCTCTCTCTTAAAATGCCTGCAATGCTTTTCTTGTCTTTATTAATAATTTTATCTGCCATGTCAGCAAAGCTATATTATTTTAAAAAGAATTTTAAGAAGCAAAGTGCATGATTTGAAGGTCAACAGGCCTGTAGCTATTGGAATAAGCTTCTTTGTTGCAGTGTTGTCGGAAAATCTATGTGAAGGCCTTCCCATAGACATGGGAAAAAATAACGCTCATTATCTTTTAACAGTCAATTGATCAACAGCTTTTTTTTACGATAAATGAGACGCTCTGTATCTCTATAGAAGTATTATTTCAATATTCAACCTTAATCAAAAAGAGCCCCTGCGGTGGCGCAGTCGCTCCCGCCTTTGTCCTGTCTTTTGCCTCCAGTAATCGGCTGAACTCTTCAATGGTCATCTTGCCGAGACCGAGAGCAACGAGTGTGCCCACAATATTACGAACCATCTGCTTGAGAAAGGCATAGGCCGTAATCTCGAAATGAATGCAACCCTCCCCTTTTTCCTCAAAGGCAACATTCAGCACCCGCCTGACGGCATGCTCCGCCCCACATCCGGAGGCCCTGAAGGAGGAAAAATCATGTTTACCAAGCAACATCTTCGCCCCTTTTTCCATGACTTCAAGATCGAGCGACGGCCTTATATGCCAACATCTCTCCCTGTCGAGCGCCGAGGGCGCTTCACGATTGAGGATCACATAGCGGTAGGTCTTTTTCTTTGAACTTCTTCGCGCATCAAAATCAGATGAAATCTCTTCCACCGATTTTACGACAATATCCTTAGGCAGGATGCCATTCAATCCCCTCAGCAAGCGTCTTGTTTCCATGGCGCTGCCCGTCTTGAAACTGACAGGCTGGTTCATGGCATGGACACCGGCATCTGTCCTGCCTGATGCAATAGCCTTTACCTTTTCCCTTAACAGGGTAAAAAGCGCCTTTTCGACAATTGACTGTATGGATCGGGCATTCTTCTGTACCTGCCAGCCGTGATAGGCGGTACCGTCATATTCCAGGATAAGTTTTATGTTTCGCAAAAGACAGTCCTCTTCATTCTATACGTTTCTATATATCCGGCGAGACCTGCATATCAGGCGCCGGAAGAACTTAAGCGCCCCTCCTTGCCAATAGCATAAAGAGTTAGAGGAGGGCCAAAAAGGTTTAATTGATCAATGATTATCTGGAATAAAATATTGACCTCTTTACATCCACCTTTCTTTTAAATCCTTTACGCCACAAGGGCCTGCCAGGCTCCCCATGAAGGGAGAATAAATTCTTTATTGATTTACACATTTACACCCTGACTTCTCACCTTGACAAAATAGAGCATCTATTCAATAATTGCAACACCGAGGAATAAACAGGATGAAGATTGTTGTCACGGCAAAGGCTTTATGCCCGACTTATGCAATGGCGGCAGAGCTTATGAGCTTTCCCGGTATAGTCACCGTTTCCCTGATTTTTTTTGCATCCTCAGCGCTTGCGCGGTGATCAATGATGACTTCTAAAAAAGAGGCGCCCCTATGTTAGACAAATTGTCCATTGCGAAAAACTGGCTGCCACGGTATACGGGCATGCCCCTTGATGAGTTCGGTGATTATGTGCTGCTCACCAACTTTCATAATTATATGACCAAATTTGCCGATGAATTCAACTGTAATATTTACGGTGAAGACAGACCCATGCAAGCAGCCACCAATGCGTCAGGTCTGACGATGATTAACTTCGGTATCGGGTCATCTAATACGGCAACCATTATGGACCTTTTGAGCGCCAGGCACCCCAGGGCAGTTTTATTTCTAGGCAAGTGCGGCGGTCTCAAAGCATCTACGGAGATCGGCCATTTTGTTCTTCCCAATGCCGCCATAAGGGGCGATGGAACGAGCGACGATTACTACCCCCCTACAGTCCCGGCAATGCCTTCCTTTAAGATGCATAAATTCATATCCGAAAAGATAGTCGAACATGGTCATGATTACCGGACAGGCGTTGTCTATACGACAAACAGGCGTGTTTGGGAGCATGACGAGCGTTTCAGGGAGAGGCTTAAACAGCTCACCTGCCTGGCTATCGATATGGAGACGGCCACTTTCTTCATTGTAGGCCATTATAACGAAATAGCTCGTGGCGCTCTGCTCCTCGTTTCCGATGTTCCCCTGTCGCCGGAGGGTGTAAAGACAGAGGAAATGGATGAAGAAGTGACAAGAAAATGGGCCGATCTGCATCTCCACATCGGTATCGAATCGATGATGGAGATCGGAGAAAAAGGAGAGCAGATTAAGCATTTCAGGTATTAGGAATTGAAACCTGCTGGAACTTGATGTTATTAACCTCCCCTTCGTCCCCTCCTTGGCAAGGAGGGGATAATGATTCCTCCCCTTTACAAGGGGAGGTTAGGAGGGGTTTATCAGCATCAGATATGTAATATATAAAACTGTCTATATAAAAATAAACTTTGTAATAACTCCTTAACAATCTATGAAAGAAATACTTGATACCATAGACGGTTTCCTCTGGGGCCCTGTCACCATCATCATGCTTCTCGGAACAGGCGTTTTCATGACCATACTGGTAAGCGCCATCCAGATAAGGAAGTTTCCCTACGCCTGGCGCCTTATTTCAGGTAAGTATGACAATCCCGATGATGCCGGTGAGATTACGCACTTTCAGGCACTAAGTGCTGCACTGTCGGCTACTATCGGGACAGGAAATATTGCCGGTGTGGGTATAGCAATTGCTGTCGGCGGGCCCGGAGCACTCTTCTGGATGTGGATAACAGCCTTTTTCGGTATGGCCCTTAAATACGGTGAGTGCCTTCTTTCCCTAAAATATAGGGTTATTCATGAAGACGGCTCAATCAGTGCCGGCCCCATGTACTACCTTGAAAAAGGCTTGGGTCATAAATGGCTGGGGTTCCTCTTTGCGCTTTTTGCATCCATCGCTTCGTTTGGCATCGGCAATATGGCTCAGGCTAACTCAGTAGCCGAACCAGTACAAGCTCTCTTTGGCATCCCCAAAATTATCACAGGACTTGTTATCGGTTTTCTCGTTTTTGCCGTCATTATCGGAGGTATCAAGCGGATTGGCCAAGTGGCTGCCAAGTTAGTACCCTTTATGGCGGCCTTTTACATACTGGGAGCCTTGATAATTATCATTACAAATATTGGAGCAGTACCCGCTGCATTTGCCACTATTTTTCATGATGCTTTTAATGGAGCGGCAGCCGCAGGTGGCTTCACAGGTGCTGTTATTGCTCAAACAATTCAAATGGGTGTAGCAAGGGGACTGTTCTCTAATGAGGCAGGTCTTGGTAGCGCTCCCATTGCCCACGGTGCTGCCCAGACAAAGGAGCCTGTCCGTGAAGGGCTTGTTGCCATGCTGGGCCCCTTTATCGACACAATTGTAATTTGTACTATGACAGGATTAATCATTGTTCTCTCCGGTGCTTACACATCAGGCTTGACAGGCGCTGAGTTAACAACTAGGGCCTTTAATATAGGCCTTCCTATTAAAGGTGGTAATATCGTAGCTATCGGTCTTATTATCTTCGCTTTTTCAACTGCTATCAGCTGGTCCTATTATGGCGACAGGTCAGTTGAATATCTTTTTGGCCCAAAGGTAATTATGCCTTACCGCATCATCTATTGCATGCTTCTCCCTGTCGGAGCGACCATAGAGCTAAGTACAGTTTGGACCATATCGGATATTTTCAATGCGCTAATGGCCTGGCCGAATCTGATCGGCCTTATTCTACTAAGTGGGGTAATACTGAGAACGACGAAGGAATATTTTGCAGATCCCAAAAGGGTTAAACCGGTAAGGTAAATAGTCTCTGATAAAGAGACAGAATATCTTTATCCTGAAAGGATGAACTAATATTTTTTCCCATTAAACAAAGCCGAGTGTTGCTATTGCCGGCGGAATAAAGGCTACAAACTGTCTGAGCGTAGCGAGTTTTTGTAGCCGCTGCAGGCAATAGCATAAGCGAGGGAAGCGGTCGGCCAAATTTTAGGGTGGCTTTCTTTTGCATACTTTTCTTTACCCTCAAGGGGCATAAATGCCACCAAAGAAAAGTATGATCTCTATAGAGATGAAATCTTATTTTGAACTGACCCAGTAATTGGGATCTTGTATACTTTATTAATTAGGAATAATATGGACAAACCACGATCAACACCAGGCATATTACAGGGATTCTTCTACCCTTATAAAGGGTTCATGTTCATTATCCGTAATCCCGGACTACTTTCTTATGTGGCCATCCCGGCAGTCATCAACACACTGCTATATTCTCTCTTTCTCTGGTATACATCAACAAGAATTCACCGTTGGATTGAATCATTAATCTACAGGGGTGAAGAATGGTACTGGGCTATACTTTTTTATCTTGCCATGATCGTTGCAGCCCTGCTGATTCTGGTACTTGTCGTTTATACTTTTACTATCGCAGGGAGCCTCATTCTCTCACCCTTTAATGATCTTCTTTCGGAAAAGGTGGACACCCTTTACTCGGGTGGCACTGCCCATGAGCCATTTCGCCTGAAAGGGATATTCAAGGATATGGCACGGTCCGTCAAAGCGGAACTGGGTCGCATAGCCATCTATCTGTCCGGCCTGGCCCTGCTGCTTGCCCTCAACCTCTTTCCTCCCATAGGGACGGCAATTTACGGCGTAGCGATCACCCTTTTCACTATGTACTTCATCGGTTGGGAATATTTTGACTATTCTCTTGAGCGTAACAAGTTTCCCTTCAGGAAAAAGCTGAAATTTAACATACGCAACGGTCTGACACTCATTACCTTTGGCGCAGGCGCCGCACTTGCCCTCATGGTTCCTGTGCTTAACCTGGCGGCCATACCTGTCTGTGTGACAGGGGCAACACTGCTTTTTTGTGACCTTAAAAACAGACGGGAAGATAAATCCTGAAGTAGCAGGTAAAGCTGATGACCAAACTTAACAATAAGGAGAGACATAATTCCTCCTTAAATTTCTCCCTCCCGATAATTGCCATGATAAAATGAAAACAACTTCAAAAATAACTTACTTTATCTTTCCTTTACTTCTTTTTATCGCAGCAGGAGCTATTTATCTTCAAATAAATCACCATAAAAAAGTCATATTTCTTTCACCTGAAAAGGGAGCGCACTGGATAAAGTATGACCGTCCTTACTGGCTGGGAAGCCACAGACATGAAGAACAACTCGTCATTTTCAGGAAAAATTTCACGCTTAACAAAGAGATAAGTCATATCAAGCTCAAACTGAGGGCATTAAAGTCTGCCCGGCTCTTTCTCGACGGGCAGTTAATTTATGAAACACCGATCAATTATAGTAACTGGAGAAAAACACAAAGCCTTAAAATAGAAAAAATAACTTCCGGGAAACATACCCTTCATGCCTTTATATCAAACCAGGACGGTCCGCCGCTCCTGCTGGCCTATTCGGAAAATTTTAAGCTCTTTACCGATAGAAGCTGGGAAACGATGCGACCTGACAATTCATGGCAGCCTGCTGTCCTCATTGAGGAAAACCGGTCCGCCTCTATTTCAAAACAATTTTCTCCGGTAAAAAACGCGTTTTGGGAAACGCTCCCTTATGGACTCGTCATATTTATTACCTCATTTATATTTTCAGTGGCATACTATTATCGTCAACTGCCCGGGTTTTCTTACTTTGAAAAGGCCCTTTCCCTTTCAAAGCTGAGATGGCTTTTAATTATTGCCTGGATCACTTTATCCATAAGCAGCCTTATCAAATACCCTCTTGCCGGTTTTGACTACCCTGCGCACATTGACTATATTAATTATGTTGCTTCAAAGTGGTCCATCCCACTGGCTTCAGAAGGATGGCAAATGTTTCAGTCACCTCTCTATTACATAATCAGTTCCCTTTTTCTCAAAATTTGCCTCTCTTTTTTCAGTGAAGCAACAAGCTACCAATTATTAAAAGTCATTCCTCTCCTGTGCGGGCTCATACAGGTAGAAGTTGTTTACCGCACGATGAAGATTACCTTTCCCAAAAAGAAATACGTCCAGGCAACAGGTCTAATTGTGGGCTCCCTCATGCCGATGAATCTCTATATGTCGCAATATATAGGCAACGAACCCATGGCCGCACTTTTTTCTTCCCTTGTCATTTTACTGATTCTTCAATCCATTCGAAATCCATGGAAGGCCCAATCGCCAAAACATCAGTTGCTTACGGGCCTCTTCCTCGGCCTTGCTATACTGACAAAAGTTTCAGCCCTACTTTTACCGGTACCTGTTTTGCTCGTATTTTTAGGGTTAAACATTCAAAAAGGGAGAGGGAATCTTAAAAAATCCCTTTGGACTGCATTGAACATCATAATGCCTCTATTTATTATTGCCGGATGGTACTATGTGAGAAACATGGTTTTGCTTGGCAAGCCATTCATCGGCGGCTGGGACCCTGCAAGGGGAATCAGTTGGTGGCAAGACCCGGGATACAGAATTATCAGTGATTTGACAACTTTCGGCACAGCGCTGGCTTATCCTGTTTTTTCAGGAACATCAGGTCTGTGGGATGCAATTTATTCTACCCTTTGGCTGGACGGTTTCCTCGGTTCTGTGGCAGACTACCGCGGAAAACCACCCTGGAATTATTCATTTGTCCTTACCCTGTCATGGCTCTCCCTTCTGCCCACAATTGCTATGCTTACAGGTTTCTTTTCTATTATGAAAAAACGTGAGCGAGAAGATCAATTCATACTCTTGATCTCTACTCTCTTACTAATACTGTACTTTGGAGCAATTATCTATCTCTACATTCAACTCCCCATCTATAGCACTGCCAAGGCATCTTATACACTGGGGCTCATCCCCTGCTATGCAATCCTCTGCGGTTTCGGACTGGAGTTGCTTTCACGGGGAGTTATCTTACGGTCAGCAGTCGTGGGGCTAATATCCTGGTGGGGTATTTTTGCTTTTGCCGCTTATTTTCCAGTGTAAGATAATTAAGGGGGGCTAACAGCGCTGTTAGAGTGATTGATTAAAACTTATACCTTCCTTCAATTAGGGCGCTCATTCCTTCTCTTGGATAATCATCGCGAATTGTCGGTTTCCATTCACCAGCAATATCATCATAATAGATTGGCGCCGGATCTTCATATTTTTTACCAAGAAGATTGTGAACAGACAGTCTAAGTTCAAAGTTCTCGATGAAATTTTTTCCAATGACTGCCAGGTCTACCAGGGCATATTCGGGAAGCTCTGAACGCCCGTCACGCACATGCCGCGAGCGCTTGCCGCTTACGAAAATATTTGTATTTACGTCTATGTAATTGCCTGCTTTAGCATTGAAACCGATATTTCCCTTATTGTAAGCGATATTGGCAATGTTTCTCTTGCTTTCGTTATCCTCTGAATCTTGATGGGTGTAGTTAAGATAGGCGGAAAAGCCTTTTGAAAGATCTCTCTTATACTCAAATTCGATACCCTGTATTGTGGCTCCACCCCTATTTTCAAATGCGAACTGGCTTGGAATGGACTGGGGTACAAGCTGGATTCTGTCCCTGAATCTGTTATGGAAGTATGTCAGTGTTGCAGTGGAAGTCTCCTTTGAAACACGAACAAAACTCACTTCATAGGTAGTCATCTTTTCCGGGGCAAGATTTGAATTCCCCAAAACAACAGGATTATTGATATTATGCAACTCTTCAAAACTCGGCGCCCTGAAAGCCGACCCATAAAGCAGTTTCAAGTGCCACTTTTCGGTTAATCTCCAGACAAATGCAGCCCTGGGATTACTTGTGCTGCCAACATCAGAATAGTCATCATACCTGATGCCTGCTGTCACATTTACATGAGCAGTAATATCCCATACATCCTGTAAATAAGCAGCGCCTATATACCTCTTTTTCTCCTGGTTCCACTGGCGAATATCCCCTACATCTCTTACGTTACCATCGGTATAATATGTCCATGCAGCCGGATTATAGTTGGCATGATGTTCAAGGTCATAAGCCTCGTAATTTTCCCAAAGTCCTCCAAGGGTCAGTATATTTGAATCGGTCAGGTCAAAGTCAAATTGCAGTTCTGCGCCTTTTGTCCTTGATTTTAAACTGGGAACGCCAATCATACCGTAGGGAAAGATACCAAGGTTGGGAACATTTGCCCCTTCAGGGTAAATTTCCCATATCACCTTAAAATGAAATTCATCCCAGTAGAGCCTGGAAGTGATTTTTCCAAGCGAGAAATCCTGACCATAAACCAGTTCCCCAAAGAATTGATCTATCCTTTCCTCCGTTTCATCATTCAGGGCATTTCCAACACCAATATAACTTTCCTCTCTTTTAGTGACGTATTTCGAGTTAAAACTAATACCTTTATACTTTGCCTTAAATGCGGCTTCAAGTTTACGCTCTCCATCTCTCGTCTTCCCTGAGTTTCCAAGGATATCACTATCCACGTTCAAGCGGGCGCCATAGGTAGAGTAATAATCAACCGACGATGCTATATCAAGCTCATCCCACTTCTTACCAGCCTGGAGGTTAACTTTCCCTGTATCATAACTGCCACCGGCCGCTGTAAAAATAACACCATCCATGTCTTTACCATCTTTGGTGATAATATTAATAACCGCTGAAAAGGCATTGCTTCCATAAAGAGCAGAACCGGGACCTCGAACGACCTCTATTCTTTTTACATTGTCTACACTGAGGCTATCAAAGGCATAGGTGGTCCCACCAAGTAAAAGATTATTAAGTGAGTGGCCATCGATCATTATTTTGACCTTTTCCGAATTAATCGTCACAATACCTCTCACTTCAATATTTTCCTTGCCGTAATATCCCCTGAAAACATGCATACCGGGCACCCGGTTAAGTACATCCATAATATCCCTCGCACCCATACGACGGATATCCTCTGCCGTTATGATAGTGGCAATTGCCGGTGCATCAGCAACGTTTTGAGGCTGTTTTGTCGCCGTTATAATGAGTTCCCTTTCGTCAAAAAAAAGAAGCATCTCCTCCATTGAACCTGCATAGTGAATCGGTTCAACTTTTTTATGGGAATCAATAATTTCGATGCTGGCAGGCATGGTACTTGCCACTGAAGCGACTGAAGCAACTGAAGATAATGCAGTCAGCAGAAAGAAAATTATTATAAAAAGAATGAAAGATCGTTTCATACTGGATTACCTCAACAAGTGGAAAAAAGGAATCGGGCAAAATTAATTTCTATTTACTGCAACCCACACGACACATATTGCTATGTCATGCGACATATATTGCTGATCTAACATTTTGCCTAATTTAAAGTAGATATGTCAAGTCAATTACCCGAATTATGTTCCCTTGCAATCTTTAAATTTTATGTTAACGTTATTTATTAGATAAGGATGACTGCTGTTGAAAAGGAGGTGATCCTGTGAAAATTAAGTTTTTCCACTTTCATGAACCTATAAACGTTGAAGCAAAAATAGATGAATGGCTTGATGAGAACCATGGCATTTCAATTCATCATATCAAGCAGACTGAATCTTATGCCGACAAAGAAAAATGGTCTCTTTCCATATCCATTTATTACCTTGAACCGATTATTGAATAAAAAAGAAGACCTGAGGACGAGTGAAAAAAAGGCCTAAAGAACCATATATTTCCGCACAGAGAAGCAAAACAATAAGACAGAGCATGATTGCTCTATTGGAGCATGATGAATACTCTGGAAAAGATATATCGGCAGAAGTGGGAATAAGGGAAAAAGAGGTTTATGAACATCTCGAACATATACGTAAATCGGCAGGCAAAGCATTCATTGTCACCCCCGCCAGATGCAGGAAATGCAATTTTATTTTCGATAAAAGGGAAAAGATAAAAAAACCGGGCAAATGCCCGGTTTGTCATAATCAATCAATTGAAGCACCGCTCTACGCTATCAGGAGCGGAAACCCAAAAACTAGACCATAAGATATCTTGCTAGAGCTTAAAATTCTCACGATGAAACTCAATTTTTGCCTTTTCTCTTAATTCGCTTATATGTGAGGCAATCTTTTCTTTTGAGATTTTCGGTTGAAGATATTTAACCAAAAAATTTCGGACTTTTTCAAAAGACAACTGCTCCTCTGCTTTTTTTTCAACAACCTTGACTATCTGATAGCCAACAGAAGTTTTTATAATATCACTGACTTTACCGGGTTCCATTGAAAAAGCAAACTCCTCGGCCTCAAGAGGCAGGTAACCTTTTACTATAAACCCAAGATCGCCCCCCTTAGCGGCAAAATCATCTTCCGAATGCTTGACAGCCAACTCCTCGAAGTTACCTCCCTTTTTTAGCTTTTCAAAAACCATCTCCGCCTTTGCTTTAGCTTTTTCCAGATCTTCGGGAGTGGCATCTTTTTCTGTGCGAATTATTATGTGACTCACCTTAACTGATTTTTCGGTGATAAAGCTCGGCTTTTTTCTTTCATATAAATCCCGGATATCTTTCTCCGGCACCTCCGGGTTGATCAAACCCTTTTTATTCAGATATTTTTTCAGGGTAAGGTCCTGAGCAAGAAATTTCCTCAATTTTTCATCTGTTTTGTATCTGTTCATAATATAAACATTAAACAATTCCTCAGATGGGTATCTTTTTTTGAGCATTTCCATTTCAGAATTAACTTTTTTTTCCAGGTCTTTAACCTTTAAACTCCTGCTGGCCTGAACCAGTAATTGATGACCGATTATTTTTTCAAGCTCTCTCTCATAAATTTTTTCAATGAGACCTGGATAAGATCGTTTACTCCCCTTTTTTTCATATATCTTAAGTTGCTGATCGACAAGAGGAACCATCTGTTCTTTATAGATCGGTTCCCCATTAATAGTGGCAATAATAATCCCGGTCTCTTTCAAATTGCCTGATTTTCCGCTCTCTTTGGAGAGAACCGGCGTTGGCAAGATAAATAGCAAGACCACAGCAAGAAAGATAAATGAAGCAAGATTTCGACTTCTTCCTTTAAAGAGCAGGTTTTCTTTAGTTTTCATTTTTAATCCCTATACACCGTTATCTCTGCAGATGTTCCCGCTCTGCCATGAGGATAGAATACCATGTGACCCTCTTTATTGGATAAGTCCACAGACAAACTCAAGTCGTCACCATCCTTAATAAAGTTAAAAAGATGTAATTTTTTTTCCACTATTTCACCATACATCTTCTCCGTCAAGGCAACTCTAAGGAACAATAAATCATTATTTTTAATATTAATGCGATAGGTTCCTGAGTCCAGGTTAATTTCGCGGCCGTTTATGACCATCTTTTTTTCTCTTTCTGTAACAAGGGAGATCTTTTCAATAGCGCCATACCCCGAAACCCGAACCATACCGTTTCCATAGAGTTCATCAAAACCGGGCCCACCCAGGTCCATGGCATGGGCAATCAATGCTAACCTCACATCCCTGTTGTCTTTTAATCCGTCTCCATTCATATCTTCCAGGGTTCCGGAAGAAATAAGTAAAGCAGCGGCGCCTGTCACATAAGGGGCCGCTTGAGAAGAGCCATGAAGATAACCATAATTCCCTTTTTCAGCTGTCATTGTTGACAGGATATTTATGCCCGGTGCAACCAGTTCCACTTCGGGACCGATAGCAGACCAACTGGAAATATTATGATCAATATCAATGGCCGAAACAGCCACCACAGAGGCATAACTAGCGGGATAACTAACGGCCCCACCCCTGTTATTACCTGCTGCAGCAACGAGAAGCACACCCTTTTCATAGGCGCTGTTACAGGCCTCTTCAAGCAATTGAACCTGAAAAGTAGTGCCGAAGCTCATGCTAATAATATCCATTCCATTCATTATGGCCCATTCAATTCCTGCCAGAATATTACTAAGCGACGCAAAACCAGCGCCATCAAGTACCTTTACGGCATAAAGCGATGTCTCGGGAGCGACACCAACAATGCCTGTACCGTTAGCGGCAGCAGCAATGATCCCCGACACATGGGTCCCGTGACTGTTATAACCATCATCATAAGGGTCATTATCATCAAAGACGAAATCATAACCTCCCTTATAATTACCGGCCAATTCTGCATGCATATAATCTATCCCTGAATCGAGGACCGCAATTTTAACCCCTTTGCCCCTGACACCGTTATCATGAACTGCAAATGCGCCTATATGCTCTGCCCCCCATGAATTCCCAAGCTCATCTCCCGACAGGGGAGAAACCAGTGAAAGCAGGACATCTTCTTGTATATAGGCAATAAGGGGATCATCTTTAAGTTTTGAGATCTCTGCTTCCGGCAAGGTTGCAGAAACAGCCTTTACAAAGGAATGAATGCGCTTGATCTTGCCGTTATGATTTTTGATTTTACCGGTTTCCTTTAATCCGGGCTTATCTTTAAAAACAACGATTACCGGTTTTTCGCCGGCAAAAAGAGAGGGAGAGAAAAGCATAGAAACAAATTGAAACAAAATAACTGTCAAAAAGAAATACTTTTTTTTGTTATTATAATTTCTCATAAGAAAAACCTTTTGCCTTTCCTGTAATGCAAAGATATGTTTGATTTAAAAAAATGGGTGGGGAGCCGGACAGGCCTCCCCACACTAAAAGTAGATCACATAAGAACAAAGTAAGATACTAAAGCATCGACAACAACTAAAACTTACTTATTCTTGCCGTTACCTTTTCCCTTGCCTTTATTACCTTTGGTTTCACAAGCAGCAGTGCCTGTTGCCGTACCAAGAACGGTTTGTACTGTAATATCACCACAACCAAGAGTTGACCTTGCAATGATCTCTGTTGCAGTCCATGAAACAATATCGGCCTTTTCAGTAACACCATCTTTTGTTACATAGACACCTATAGCAGAAACATAACCCTGCTCAGGCGCCGGACCGAAATTTGAACCGGTGATGATAATGTCCGAACCACTTTGCGTTGCGCTGGTCACGACAACAGGTTCATCGACAGTGATGGCATACATACCACTTACCTTGTCAGCTTTGCTGAGGTACAGGTAGTAAGTACCTGCAGCAAGCGTACCGGGAACCGTCGCTGTTATGACGGTATTCGTTATGCTGTCAGGCGCAATGGTAATTGCATTGCCGGCCAAATCATCGATAACTACGTCGGAAGAGAAGTTTACCACAGGACCACCAAATTCGGATAAATCGAGGTCATTGATGAAGCCAAGCCCTTCGATGGTTATGGACGCCGCCACTCCGACAGCAAATCGTAAATTGCTGACAGTATTGATTTGAGGCACATAAGCGCCCGCCCCGGGAGCGATATCGTACTGGGCAAAGTAGCCATGACATCCGGCGCAATCCTGGCTCGTACCGACATGTCCGTAACCATGACTACCCGCGTTACCGGTGTAATTAACCATGATATTATGCAGTGTAGAGATACCGTGGCACTCTTCACACTTTCTAATATCGAGGATATCTTCCCCGAGAAGCGCGTTACCATGACAGAATTTACATTCATTGTCATCATTGATACCAAGGGTCGTATTATGGTGGTTTGAATCATTCTCACCGATAACATAGCCGGCTACAGTACCCGCCTTATGACATGACTGACAGCCACCGATACACTGACCGGTCACAGGATCTTTAATGGGACAGCTGTTATAATCATGATTATCTATTTCCGTTTGACTACACTGCTCAATCCCCGGTTGACCCAGGTTATCCCTGCATGTATTGGGTGTAACCATCGTCTTGGCGTAAGTCGGAATATCATGGGTGATCGTTTCCGCATTGTTAACGGTGCTTCCATGACAGCGATAGCACTGCTTGGCTTTGGCAAAGGGTGTCCTGTGGTGAGGCGAACCGGGAACGAGTATCCAGGTTGAATAATTGCCGATAACACCATCCAGACCGGGCCTACCATCTATATGGCAGTGCTGGCAATCCCTGAAAATATCAAGTTCCGTCGACATGGTGACAGGATTGTAAACAAGATCATGACAATCCATACACTCGTTATTATCCCTTGCAATAGTGGCGTGGTGCCTTGAAGGAACGTCGAGCTGGTCAAATGAGCTGAAATTACTTAACGCCCTATCGACATGACAGGCCTCGCACTGCGCCTCAACGAGGTTGTCAAAGTTACCATCGGGAAGACCCAGGTCCTGGTTAACAGGCGGCGGCGGAATATCAGCATAAGACACGGATGCTGCCGCGAGCATAGCAATCGCCAAAATTGCCAAAATAATATTTTTCATAGTTTGTTGCTCCTTTCTAGAGTTAAAAAAATAAAAAAACAAGTTAAGTGCGATAATTGCAAATGCCTTTGTTGATATTCTCCTCGCACCGGAGAAAGGCATTACTATTTCCACCACCTCCTTTTATAGTTTTTTTATATTATTAGCAAGTAATTGAAATGGCTATTTGTGCCTTCAGCGAGAAAAGTACATAACACAGTTCTGCCTGTCAATTACCAGCGTAATATTGACGTTTACAAACATATATCATTCTTCAGAGTAAATTTCTTGACCGTTTCTGCTTTTTTTTTGATCAATATTATTACTACCCATAAAATACCCATTCAAAAAGGATGATGAACAGGGATCCCTTCACATTCAGGGGAAAAGGGGGTTCTTGCAATCTCAACAAAGCAGGTATTGACAATATTCTGCACAGAACCATTCTTCAAAAATTTACAGGGAAAAGCGCGCTCTGTGTCAGACAAGTAAGCCTGAAGATTGACTTAGAGTTTGCGCACCCTTGACAAATTGACACTATTTAACGGCAGGGCCTTGAATCTTTTTTTTGAGAGATTTCCTGAACGAGGAAGGTGTTTGCTTTGCGATCTTCTTGAATGTCCGTGTAAAATGATACTGGTTGGTAAAACCGCAGGCAAAAGCAATTTCACTCATAGAGAAACTTTCATGCCCTAAAAGGTCCTTGGCCATAATTATTCGTAAATCATTCACATAGGACACAAAGGTCATATCCATTCTTGCTTTGAATACCCGCTCAAAGTGTGAAGTGCTCATGCCGGCTTCCCTTGCAACACGGGTTAATGTAAGGTTTGATTTATAGTTGTCATTGATGTAACTAATTGCTCTGTCAAGGCCATCAAGGCCTTTATATACCTTTTTTTTGGCGCGCCCTTTTTTCAAGTCCAGCACGGTGTTAACACTTTCATTCAAACAGTCCGCATCGAGAGGATTATTAAAATAATCCCAGGCGCCACTCCTGAAAACTGTGATTGCCAGAGACTCACTCCCCTGATCTGTCGTAACAATAACAGGAACTGAAGGTTTGATGGACTTGAAAAAGCGGAGTAAATCGGTTGACTTTTGATCACCATCATGATCAAGCAATACGACATCAATTTCATTTAGCACGAAGAGATCTCTGGCTTCAATCTGTTCAGACACAAAAATCATATTGAAATCACATAATGCGATATCCAGGCCTTCGAACTTTATTTTAATATCCGAACCTATCAGCAAAGCCGTTTTCGAAGCATCTTCCATAGAGCTATTCCAGAAATAAAAGTTATTTTCCACTAAATCCTTATATTTTTTCCGGGTTCATACCAAAGTATTCCACACTTAAAACAACAATTCTTGCCACATACTGCTTTTTAAGAAGAATATTGCCACAATCAATACCTAAGCAGAATGCGCAAAAATAAACTATAGTTGCAACAAAGGGAAACAAAATACTCCTTAATGTTCCAGATGTATCCATAGAAAGAGCGAAAAAAAGGGGAGGGAAGGTACCCCCCCCTAAAAAATTATAGCCTGGTCTCACAGCAGGGACGCTTATATTTGCCGCTCTTTGAGAGTCACATGCACCGTATGCCAAAGTGAATGCGCCCCTGTCAAGACAATATATATTTATTATAGCATGTGCCTGAACCGGTATCCAGCGGCCGGCCCCTTTACTAAATTACAGGTGCACAACCGTCACGCGCTTCCATGTCTGCCAAAACTTCCACTTAGCCTGATATTCCCCGCCACCAGCCCCTTTTCAACAAAAAGAAGAACCTTACTATTTCCAGGTGCAGAGTCAGAGGCAAAGCAGGGACAGTCACCGGAAAGTCCTCTTTTCTCAAAACTTTTTTTACAAATTCAAATAAAAAAAATCTCGCTATTTGAAAAGAACATACCTCCAGAAAAACAATTTTGTCAAGACATATCTTGCCGTTTGCAACACTTTTGCAATGACTAATCTTTCACTATCACCTTCTTCAGCCAGTAAATATATGCTTTCCCCCATTTATAAAAGAAGAACAAAATCCCGGCAATCATTTTTTATTCAATTGACTTCCTGGAGTCATTTAGTACAATAGTTTAATCACTTTTAAGAAGGAGAAAGTCATGATCAATAGACCTTGTCAGCCAATAGGGTTCACGCTGCTGGTTATCGCTTTTGTAATGACGGGAACTGCATGCATGGCCGGAGGATATAAGAATATTTCACCCACCGAAGCAAGGAAAATGATTAATTCGGGACAAGAAAGCCTGCTCATTCTCGATGTGAGAACAGCCGGTGAATATAAAAAGGACAAACATATAAAAAATTCTGTACTCATCCCTATCAGCGTCATTGAAGCCAGAATCAGCGAGATTGAGGCCTATCGTGAAAAGAATGTAATCGTCTACTGCAAGGTAGGTGGCAGAAGCAGCAGAGTCAGCAATTACCTGACAGGCCAGGGTTTCAAGAAAATCCATAACATGACAGGCGGAATAAGGGAGTGGAAACGACTCGGTTATGAAGTTGAGTAGCCTCTTCTTCCTTACTCTGATTTAAAAAACATAAAAACGAAAGCAAGCAATGAAAACCGTCAGAGTACTATCTGCATTAATGCTTCTTTTTCCCCTCTTATTTGCCTGCGGGGAAAAAAGGGAGAGTAAAAATTATGACCACTTAAAACCCTATCTTCTTCCCGGCGCCCGGGCAGCAAACTTCGAAGCAAGGACGATGGAAAACAGGTTCATCTCATTTTCTAAATACAGGGGCAATGTGATCTTCATGACGGTCTGGAAAAAAAAGAGCGCCGCCTGCGTACAAAATATGGTGACCCTTGAGAAGATACATGAGAAATACAAAGGCAGAGGTTTTACTTCCGTGGCCCTTAATGCAGATAACCTCAATTACGTTCCATCGGGCAAGATTATCGACTTTGTCAAAGAAAAAGGAATCACTTACCCCGTTCTGCTCGATGACCAGAACCAGGGTATCGAACGTTATAAAGTCATTAATATTCCCATTACCTTCCTCATCGACAGGCAGGGCATCATAAACTACATAGCCTACGACAAGGAAGACCTTATGAGTCCTGAAAATCTGGCGAGGATAGAAAAGTTGCTCTAAAGTCCCTAAAGCCCCCTTTCCAGAGAGGACGTCTAAAATCCAGGAAGGGAAGGGAGATTTTAAATAAGGGAATATGAATCCTGCGGGTTAGCCTGTCAGCAACAGAAAAAGACCCGGTAATCAAGCGCCACCGGGCCTTTTTTAATGTATAACCTCTACTTCAGAAAAAAGCCTTAGCCTTCCTTCTTCTCCCCCTCTTCAACCGATTTTTTACCGGTGGCAGGCTCTTTACTCGCCTTTTTGACAGGAGCCTTTTTTGACTTCGGCGCGGCAGGCTTCTTTTTAACAGTCCCTTTTTTTTCACCCATCTTGGGAGCCGCCTTTTTGGCCGTCTCTTTTTTTGTCTTCCTTGTGTCAGATTGCTTTTTAAGGGCTTCTTCCTTGACGGCGCCTTTTACAGTCATCTTTTTTACACTCTTTGCAGCTGCCGCTTTTGCTTCAGCTTTCTTCTCTTCTACTTCACTGCGCCATGTAGATACTATCCCCTCTTCAAGCCAGCTGAATTCACCATGGAGAAACTTCTTTGCAAGTTCGTATTCCGATGCGTCATCATTGCAATAAACGGCCATATGGAGAGATCTGATGCGCCTTCTTGACCGTTTGCAAAAGGCATCGGCCAGTTCAAGGGGTGTTCTGTCGCTCCTGTTTCTGCTGTAAAGCATCTGCGCCCTCGATATGGCGGCAGCCATGGCAAAAATCTCTGTTCCCATATCGACAATCCTGCCAAGAACACGCTGCTTTTTCTCAAGCTTTGCCTGGTAGCGCATCATGACATGAAAAAGGGTCCTGGCAAGACGCCTTGTGGCCCTTTCCACGTATTTAAGGTGGGGGTAGAGCAAGCCTGCCATCATGTGCTTTTCGGGAACATGGTTTCTTACCGCCCAGAGCCGGGGGTACCACTTGACGTAATACTTTGCCGCTGCAACCATATCCATCTTGCCGGTAAGGGGTGAAAGCCTGGCTATCTTCATATGGGGATCGAGGGCCTCTCTTGCAATAAAGAGATGCATAATATCCGTCGTCCCCTCGATAATGGTATTTATTCTTGCATCTCTTAGCATGCGTTCCACAGGCATGGGCTCTTCCCCCCTGCCGCGAAGGGAATCGGCCGTCTCATAACCGCGACCACCCCGAACCTGGAGTGTCTCATCGATAATCGACCAGAGGCGTTCCGTGCTGAAAAGCTTCGCCATGGCCGCTTCCAGCCTGATATCGGCCACACCCTTGTCAGCCATGGCGGATGTTAACCAGGCCACCGATTCGATAGCAAATGTATCAGAAGCAATAGCAGTAATCTTTTCAGCAACAGCCTCATGCCTGCCAATTGGTGCACCCCACTGATGACGTTCATTGGCCCATTTCCTGGCGATAGCAAGGCACTGTTTTGCCACTCCCGAACTTCCGGCAGGGAGTGTGAGCCTCCCCGTATTGAGGGTCATAAGGGCGAGCTTGAGCCCCTTTCCTTCTCCCATAATAATATTTTCCCGGGGAACCCTGACATCCTGAAATTCAAGCAAGCCGTTATTAAGACCGTTAAGACCGAGGAAAGAGCAGCGATGTTTGACCGAAAAACCTTCCATCCCCTTTTCAACGATAAATGCCGTAATCTTCGTTTTTTCAGGATTGTCAGTAGGCGTGCGGGCCATGACAATCAGAATATCCGCTATGGGACCGTTCGATATCCAGAGTTTTTGGCCCTTAATGAGAAAATGCTTTCCGTCCCTGGTGGGCGTTGCTGTCGTCGTCATTTTGGAAGGATCTGATCCCACGCCGGGTTCGGTCAGGGCAAAGGCCGAAATTGCCCCCTTTGCAAGTCTGGGAAGAAACTTTTTCTTCTGCTCATCCGTACCGAACATCTTGAGAGGCTGGGGCACACCGATACTCTGATGGGCCGAGAGAAAGACAGCCGTCGAGCCACAATGGCTTGAGATAAGTTCGATAATTCTTCCGTAATTATACTGGCCAAGACCAAGACCTCCATATTCCACGGGGATCTTGATACCGAAAAGTCCCAGCTTTTTAAAGCCTTCAAGCACTTTGGAGGGTATTTCCCCCGTCCTGTCGACCTCATCAGCATCGAGTTCCTTTGCAAGAAAGGGTTTAAGCTTTGCAATTAACTCATCACCGGCCTTTTTGTCTTCTTCACTCTGTTCGGGGAAAGGCATAATGGCATCCATATTGAGCTTTCCCATAAAAAGATCACCAACAAAGCTCGGATTGGCCCACTCCTCTTCCCGCGCCTCTTCCGTTACTTCAAGGGCCCTTCTTTCTTCAGCCTCAGAAATCTCGCTATCTTTTTCTTCCACCATAACAGCCTCTCCTATTCTCCAAGTTCCTTAGACCTTTTTGTTGCAGCTTCAACAGCTGATATTACTGCCGCCCGAAAACCTTTTTCTTCCAGTGCGCCCATACCTGCAATAGTCGTCCCGCCGGGGGAAGTCACCATATCTCTCAATTCGGCAGGGTGCCTTTCCAGTTCTTTTACCACCTTTGCTGAACCGTAAACGGTCTGCATCGCAAGGCGAGTTGAAATATCCCTCGGCAGACCCACCTTGACCCCTGCGTCAGAAAGGGCCTCAATAAAGGTATAAACAAATGCGGGACCACTGCCGCTAAGCCCTGTTACGGCATCCATAAGGCCCTCATTATCGAGAAGGACTGACTCTCCGATAGCATCGAAGATGGCAAAGAGGGCTTTTTTATCCGCGTCATCGATGCCCTCGCCGGGGCATATGGCGGAAATGCCTGCCAGAACAAGGGCCGGTGTATTGGGCATGACTCTCACTATTTTTGCACCCTTTTTAAGTCCCGCTGCCAGCGTTTTAAGCTTGACGCCTGCGGCGATACTGATAACAAGTTTGTCACCCGATATTTCATTCTTGATGTCAGCAAGGACTTTATCCATGACCTGTGGTTTTACGGCAAGAATAATAATGTCCGCTTTTTTTGCAACTTCAAAATTTTTGTTGTGCCCTTCTATGCCAAAGCCTTCGACAATAACATTGAGCCGCTCGAAATTGCTGTCACCGGCCGTTATCTCAGCGGCCTTTACCTTGCCCGAATCGAGGACACCCCGCATAATGGCCTCAGCCATATTACCTGCGCCTATAAATCCCAATCTCTTTCCCTGAAGCATCTAAACGTCTCTCCTCTATATAAAAACCATTAATTTATAAATTCAACTATACCTTCTGGAAAATGCCCTTTCAATTAAAAAAATTTTATTTATTAAAATCCGGAATTACTGCAAAGAAGTAAAGAGCATAAAGAAGATCAGAAAAAGACGTTCTTCAAAAATTATTAATAAATTAACACTCTCTATCTATTCCTGCCCTTTAAACGAATCGGATTGGTATTTTTCACTGCAATTTAAATCTCTATTGATCATAATCTATCTGTGTAAATCAGTACATGGCTGCATTCCCATTAAGGCATTATTTTGTATAACAGCACTGGGGAAACACAGCCGGGTCGATACCGAAAACGGCCTTGCCTGTTGTGAATATGGCAATAGTAATGAGTATGACACCGATAAGGTTAAGTATTAATCCAACTCTGGCCATTTCATAGATCTTTATCCGTCCTGTGCCGAAAACGATAGCATTGGGAGGCGTGGCGACGGGAAGCATAAAAGCGCATGAAGCGGAAAGTGTTGCAGGAATCATGAGCAGAAGGGGATTAATTTCTATTGCGACTGCAACACCGGCAAGGATGGGAAGAATCATCTCCGTTGTTGCCGTATTGGAAGTAAGCTCTGTAAGAAAGGTAACGGCAAGGCATATAATCATGACAAGGATAATGGGATTGAGCGCCTCAAGTCCCGCCAGGGCATTCCCCAGCCACAGGGAAAGGCCTGACTCCTTAAAGCCGCCTGCCAGCGCAAAGCCTCCTCCGAAAAGGAGCACAATCCCCCAGGGAAGGTCCCTTGCCGCCCCCCAGTCCATTATGCCGCCGCCCTCCTCTTTCCTGGACGGGATAATAAAAAGGAGAAGGGCCATAAAGATGGCCACCGTACCGTCATCAATAAACTTGGGCTCAGGAACAAAAAGACTCCAGCCGGGTAAAGAAAATTCACCTAAATTTATCCCCTTTCTTGTTAGCCATAGAAAGGCCATGGTAAGAAAGACAGTGAAAATCACCTTTTCTTCAAAACCGGCGGGACCAAGCTTTTTGTACTCTTCATGGAGTATGTTTTTATCGACTTCAAGTGAAGTTCCAGACCTGCAAAAAAGTGAAACGAGAAAGGTCCAGACAACAGCAAAAAAGAGGAGAGAAAGAGGAAGGGCAAAGAAAAACCATGCGGCAAAGGTCACTTCCGGCGCATTAGGAAAATTGATGCTGTAGATCCTGGCAAATGAAAGGTTGGGCGGTGTGCCGATGAGCGTTGCCAATCCCCCGATAGATGCCGAATAGGCAATACCAAGCAAAAGAGCAAGGGAAAAATTGCGTACCTCCTTACTGCTCAGGTTGTCTTCCAGTTTAAGAATAATGGCTGCCGCAATAGGCACCATCATCATTGTCGTGGCCGTATTGGATATCCACATGGAGAGAAAAGCCGTTGCAACCATAAAGCCCAGCACAATCCGCCTGGGGCTAAGTCCGATAAAAAGAATGAGTTTCAGGGCTATTCTTTTATGAAGGTTCCATTTTTGCATGGCAAGGGCTACAATGAAACCGCCAATGAAGAGAAATATAACATCGTTAAAATAAAGGGCCGCTGTTTTCTTGCCGGGCAGAATGCCCAGAAGAGGAAAGAGAGCAACAGGAACAAGGGCCGTTGCCGCCAGCGGGATGGCCTCTGATATCCACCAGATAGCCATCAGAAGGGCAACGGCAGCCATTTTTGTTATTTCGGGATGCCCGGGATCGAGGTCTCCCCGGAAGAGAAGGGCCAGGGAGGCAAGGAGCCCGCCAACAAGGAATACCTTTTTTACCGTCTTCTCATTAACAGACAACACCTTACCGCTCTCCTCCCCAAATTAACATCTAAATAAAATAAAGAACCCACGCCTTAATAACGTGGCTTTGTTTTGCCCTCAAGGGCATAAAGACCAACAAGGAAAAGTATGGCAGCCTCTCAGTTCCCCCCAAGCTGTTCATGGGAAAGCCTTTCTCTTTTCCCGGGAACAGGAAATTCGGCTGTTATAACCTCATCAACACTAAGGCCAAGGAGAGAAGCAGGGTCGACCTTCTCTCCGTAGAGGTAAGCCCCCCAGTGAAGGTGAGGTCCCGTAGACCTGCCCGTACTCCCGACAAGACCGATGATCTGCCCTTTTTTAATTTCCTGGCCATGATTAACGAATATTTTGGAAAGATGCATATAGAGCGTTGAAAGACCATGGCCGTGATCGATAACGATCGTCTTGCCGCCATAATACATGTTATCCACATAAATGACCCTGCCGTCATTGGGACTTTTGATCTTCGAGCCGGCAGGGGCCCTTACGTCATTCCCTGAATGGGGGCTCTTGCTGACGCCGTTAAGGATACGTCTTACGCCAAAGTTGCCGGCAATCTTTCCTTTAACGGGGCGAATAAAATCACCCTCCCAGTACCTTTTTTTGCTGATATATCTTTTAACACTAAAAAGGGCTCGGTTTTCCCGCCTGATTCTTTCGAGCTGCTTTTCACCGGGCTCTACCATATTTTTGGGAAGCTTTAATCTTTCCAGCCTGTAGTCTCTCTTCATGACATTAAGCATAACAGTTTTTGCCAGCTCGGCCTCCTTACCGGATGCTCTCAGGTAAAGCTTGTATTCCCCCCTTTTTTTATCCATGGGAAAAGCAATGAGAGTGGTAAAAATAAAAGGACCCTCCTTTTTAAAGTAAAGCTTTTTTCCTTCAAGCCTTCCCGTCACCCAGTCGAGTTCACTGGAACTTCTAACGGTAACAAGAGTAACATCGCCGGGCCTGACACCATTTTCAAGACCCTTGACATCAAAAGCAGCCGAATGAGCCGGCGAAATAATAAAGAATATTACTGCCGGTAAAAAGAGGGAAATCAAGGTTGTTTTATTAAAATTCAAAATATGCTCCTTATGTTTTTTATTTTCCTAAACAGGAAAATACGCTTCTTTAAGTATCCCTCTTGCTTCTCCCACACCATAAAGCGAGCCTGTAATTATAATAAACCTCTTATCTTTTGCAAGCATAATTCCTTTATTTATTGCATCTTTCATAGCAGGAATAACCTGTACACGCGAAATCCCGGCAATTCCCCTCACCCTGTCTATCCCCGCCTCTGGATCAAAGGACCTTTTCTGATCGGGCCTTGTAAGTATTATGTCCCATGCCAGGGGGACAAGTTCCGTCAACATACCGTAATAATCCTTGTCATCCATAAAACCGGCTACAAGCACCCCTTTATCCCCCCCGAACTTTTCACTGAGCGCCTCTGCCAGTCTTGCCGCCCCGGCAGGATTATGAGCGCCATCCAGAATAACAGCAGGATTAGATGACAGCACCTCAAATCTTCCCGGCCAGAAAGTCTCTTTCATGCCTCTTTTCAATGTCTTCTCATTACTGGGGTAACCGTAACGGGAAAGAAGTTGCAGAGCTGCAAGGGCAAGGGCCGCATTTTCCACCTGATGCCTGCCATAGAGCGAGATTTGAAAGCCGTTAATATTCCGATCTATCCCCCTGAAATCAAATTCCTCATTTTCCGATACCCTGAAATCAAAGTCGGAATGAAGAACAAAGGCCTCTGAATCATTTTTGGCGGCAATCTTTCTGAGTACCTCTTCCACCTCCCTCTCCTGCCTCCCCATAATAAGGGGCGCCCCCTTTTTAATAACCCCCCCTTTTTCAGCGGCTACGGTCTGCAGGTCACTCCCAAGATAGTCGGCATGATCGAGGGCAACAGGCGTTATAACAGATAGAAGGGGAGTGATTATATTTGTCGCATCAAGTCTCCCGCCGAGCCCTACTTCGATAACGGCTATATCCACCTTTCTTCTCGCAAAGTAGAGGAAAGCCAGGGCCGTCATAAATTCAAAACAGGTAGGTTCTCCGCCAGGGACTCCTTTACCCGCATTTTTAATCTCGGCAGAGATTGTTTCTACTTCATCATCAGAAATTAAATCCCCGCTGATTTGCACCCTTTCATTAAATCGCTCCAGATGAGGCGATGTGTAAAAGCCTGTTTTATAGCCCCCTTCTTTCAATGTATTGGCAATAAAAGCAGCTGTCGACCCTTTACCGTTAGTCCCGGCAATATGGACAGATCTGAATTGCCTGTGAGGATTGCCAAGGCGTTTCATGATTTGATACATTCTCTCCAGACCGAGATCTACCTGCATCTGGTCCATCTTGTCTATAGCCATTTTTTTCATTGCCTGTTTCATGTGAGTATTTTATTTATTTTGACATAAACGCTTAATGAGAAGATAGAGGATTTTCTTTGCAGCAGGTAAGAAAGAGTCCTTACAACGCCCCTTTGCCAAAGGCTTTATGGCCCTCATAAGTAAAAGCGGGAAGGGACTTTGCAAGAAAATACGTTTCTTAATTAAAAATATGCATTCCGGACAGTTTATATTTCAAGGTTGTGCGAAACTCGAATAAAGTATTTATCGTTAAAAACCCGAGAAACCTCTATCAATCCGTATCGATTGACTGAAGCTGCCCACCCGCTCCCCTCTTCACATAATGCTGCTCAAGCATATCATAAAGATCTTGCCTGAAATCTTCCTCCCTGTTGACGCCAAAGCCATAAAGGGCAACTGACTTCACGAGTTTGAAAAGAACGATAAAGAGCAGTAAGGGAAAAACAATGCAGTCAAAAATATAACCCGTAATAATTTTGATAACCCATACTGTCATCTCTTTCGCCCTGGTTTTCAAATAGGAGGCCACTTCTTCCAGCCTTTCCTTGGCCCCTTTCAGTCTTTCATAAAGTCCTTTATCAGAAGCAGGCACATTTTCAGGGAAAAGCTCTTTCTTCATAAGATCCATGTTGGCCTGTGCCTCATTTATGGAAGGGGCCGTAATGTAAGTGGAAAGAAGGGCGGCGCCTGAAAGGGAAAAAGGAACAACAAGATATAATGAGAGAGTAATAACGGTCATAACGAGGGCCATATCCCTTGAAAAGCGGTATGACCTGACGGCAGTCGGCAAAAACCACTTGAATAGAAGCGTAACAAGCAAAATAAAGAGGGTCACCGTCAAAAAGGGGCCGTCAATAATTGCCAGCGCATCGAGAATATAGCCCATTCCAAGCAGTACCCCCGTCCCGGCAAGAAGCGTCTTCCAGGCAATATCCACATAATCATAAGCAGACTGGACCAGTCCCCCTATCCTGAGCTGTGTGCTCACACCGATAGAAATCCCCGCCTCGCTGTCCTTGATAACAGCCAGCCCCATCTTAAGGGCCGACAGCGCCATAAACCCCTTAAGCGCTCTGTCAAAAGAGTTTTGGAGATAGGCTTCATTAGCAGCATTGAGCCGCTCCATGCCTAGCTTTCCTATAAGCCGGTCCGAATGCCCCGTTCCGGAAAGGACGATAAAAATGACAAGAAAAAAAATGGCAGCGCCCTTCAGGATATTATTCGAAATCCCTTTCATGGGTATATTTATAACATAGATTTGAAATTGATAAAAGGAGGGGAGTATGTAATTTCAGATAAACATGTTAAGAATCAGCGCTCTCCGATCAGGCAATTGCAGCAAATCGCCCCCTGTAGTGAAAGGAGAAATCCTTGTCTTCAATGCAGTGAGAGATCTTAAGGATATCTCCTCGTGCCTCTCAGAGGCCTCCCGGTCGAAATGACCGTTTTTTGGATTATTTATCTTACAATTGCAAAGCGACGTCAGACAATGATATTATCCTGAGAGAGGAAAAATAGCATTTGATTAAGCATCATTCAGGTTGATCATCGACATTTAAAAAACTTACTTTTTCAGCGACATAAATATACCCGCTACGCCACCTGGCAGGTTCTCTTTTGGCAATAATTTCGACGTCTTTATCAATGGATGCCTTCCAGTTTATATTTTTTGCAAAGCCCGTCCTGCCATAAACATCCACTTCCGTTTCCCAGGAAGAAATATGCATAATTAACGGGCTTTCCGCCGATATATCCAAAAACAGACTTCTGGAGTAGCCCCCCGCATCAGGAGCAAAACCTGTAATTCTGCCCTTAATAGGGTTTGGTATGGCTTTGTTTTCTTCCGCTACCTGCAAGGCCTCCACCTGATAAACCACCCGTTTGTCAACCTGGGGGCGTTCGAGGTACTTCAACACTTCCTGTATTGAAGCCCTGACGCTATCCCCTGCCTGCGGAACATAGTTCCGGGGAATATACTGTGTTACACGTCCCGTTCTGTATATTTTTTCCTGACCGGCTTCATCCTTCAATACAAAATAGCCGCGCTTCTGCTCTACAATGATTCCCTGAACTTCTTTTGTATTGAGTTCCTTTAAGTCCTCCTGCGTATAATGGCGAGGGCCACAGGCAAAAAGGATGACAAAACTTAAAGTAAGAAAAAGAAGAGACCTGTTAAATAGTGAAAACTTCATTCCAACACCCCGTTAAGTTAGTATGCGCTAACATAACCGATAATGACTGATAGTGCAATCATTATTTTTGACTTTATCAAAATAACTTGCAGGATTCAGCAACGCCCCCAGGTCAGTGCTGAATATAGCCGGCTTTCCTTACACATCCCTTTGATCCTGAAGATCTTCCATCGTTTTTCTGTTAATAATGAGCCCCTTAAGGCAAAAAGGGGGATGCCCTCAAATCTCTCCATCAGTGCACCAAAAACCATCAATAACGAGGTTGAATAAAAGAAAGAAAGCAGCATCTCCCTTCCAAGGAAACAATAGGGGAAATAAACTTTTGCCCCCGGAAAAAACGCAGCCGCCAATTAAGGTCAAAAAGATCAATCAAAAAATTCACCTTATGAGATAATCTTTACACATCAGCTGTCAGGAATACCTGGGGCATTGATAGGCTTCAATCGCCCCCTGTGAATGGGGAAAGCGGCCACAGTTTGTATAGTCCCAGAAATTTGACTTATAAACACGGCACCCGAAACCATCAGCAGACAGGAATGGGCAGCGAGCCGGTTTTTTGGCCCAATGAGTGGTACAGCAATTAATACACGTTGCGCAGGGATTCTCCCTCGTCAAAGCCATTGCTCCCGCTAAGAGCGGTTCACTTCTCGGCTCTGCAAACCAGTCTGTCTTGAAAAAACCCGTATCTTTATCTCCATGCGTAATATGCTGCCAGCAATACCTGACATAGTTGATGTAAACAGGAATATACCTTCGAAGCGAATAGCGCTCTCCCGTACAGCGGTACAAAAGCCACCACCCCCAGAAAGGGTTAAAAAAAGCCATGACAATATCAAAAGCAAGGAGAGAGCGGACCATCCAGGGAGGAAAGCCTCTGATCCATTTTGCACATTCGGAAACAAAACATTGATGATACTTATGGAGCAATGCAAAAAAACGAGTCATCCTTTTCCCCCTTAATTCAGAATCCATTGAAGATATTAAACAGCCTTATCTTACTCAATGCAAACAAAACAAGCCCACATTTTTATAAAAAAGTATAAAAGAAAGAGAAAAAATGTCAAGAAAGATAATTCCAGGACAGAAGCAATATTTTATTACTATTTATTTCCCCGAGACAATCTTCCCGATCTGCTGCCTGAATTTACCTGCGCCACCGTTTGCCGGGTGCCTTACTTCAAGACAATCGATAGCCAGGCTCTCAAGCTCTTTTTCCGCCACCTTACCCACGGCAATAACCTTTGCTTCAGGAAAAACGGAAAGGAAAGCCTTAAGGACAGGAATCCCTGAAGCCAGCTCATCATCAGTCGGTTTTCGGTTGCTAAGCATTCCTTTTGCCGGATTGTAGGGGTGCCAGGCAAAAGTGTTCCAGATGACAAAATCTGCCGGTGCAACACCCATGTTTAAAAGAGAACCCCAGACGATGGATGCCGTCGGTTCCGTAAAACCGTTGGGACGGACAGACTCCCTGCTCGTTCGTCTTGGAGAAATGGAAGTAAAGACGTCTTCCGCCCCAATCCCCTTTCCTTTCATGTGACCGAGAAGTATCCGTTCAGAAGTCATGGCTATGCCGCTAAAATGCCCCCCCTGGTAACCAATGGCCTCTCCCATGAGGATGTATTTCGCTTTTCCTGTCCGTTCCGTGAGATAGGCATGGAGATGACCGGTTCTGATCAACGGGGATTCACCACTAATATCGTTTTCGGCATCCACATCATTCCAGGGGTTAAAAACCCCGGGGGAGGAGAAATCTTTCAGGAGATTAATAAAGTGGTCTCTTTTTGCTTTCATTTGAGTAATTAAAAGAACCGCTCAACACTAATCATTAACCAGATAAAAACCGTCATGACAAGGCTGCAAAAAACGGCGGCTGAACCGAGGTCCTTTGCCCTGCCTGAAAGTTCATGATGCTCTGTCCCTACCCTGTCGACAACAGCCTCGATAGAAGAATTGAGCAGTTCCGTAATAAGGACAATGAGGCAGGAACCGATGAGGAGCGATCTTTCGACCGCCGTCTGCCCTAACCAGAAGGCGGAAGGAACCATGAGGGCAGCCGCTGCCAATTCAAGGCGAAAGGCCTCTTCATGCTTCCATGCCGCCTTTAGCCCTGCCATGGTATAGCGCGTGGCAAGAAGAGGCCTTTTGAGTCCCCTGTTTTCAGCTTTCCCCTTATGCATCAATAAATTCCGTTGATAAAAAAAAATAAAGGCCCGGCAAAAAAAAGCGAGCCCTTTATATTTATAGTAATGCCATTAGAAACTCAACCGAAATTTTTTTTCAGGTAATGGACAATATCATCTGATTCATGCATCGGCTTGCCGTCAACGACAAGACAGGGCACCTGTGTGCGCCCGGCAAGTTCCATAAGTTCCTCCCTGTAAGCATCATTTTCCCTTGTGTCCCTCATTTCAAGCTCAATACCAAGTTCCTTAACGGCGCTCCTCACCCTGGCGCAATAAGGACAGCTTTCAAAGTGATACAGAATCATTGACATAATAAACCTCCCATATTTAATCTCTTTTTTTATTGGATAAAGCGGGTTCCACGAGGATTCAGCTTTATTTGGAAGACTCCCTGGACCAGTAGGTTCCGTGCGATTCAACTTCCATTCTCGTGTAGAGAGCCTTGGCATATTCCACATGAGACCACATAAGAGGAACGGCAAAGACGATATGCTTGTCATGAGGCTGTTTTTTTTTCCGCTCTCTGATCCGGCCATAGCTCCCTTTCATATTATTCAGCTCTTCAAGGATATAATCAAAGGGAACATTGGGTACCATAATTTCCCTGTAAAATTCCTTATCGAAATCAAGACCCGTCTCCCATTCGAGCGCCATGAATTCCTCAAAGCGCTGATAGGTGCTCAAATGTTCCGGAATAAATCCCTCTTTCGTTTTGTAGTTATCAATCTCATTGAGTATCTTGTCGGCAAGAGCGGCCTCTCCAACCCTGAAGTAATACCTGGCAAGCATGGCCGTATACTGCAGCCAGGGCCCGTTACCTGCATGTATATGTGTGTGAACGTCTTCCGTAAAGGGAAGATAGCGTTGAAGCATACCGAGTTCAGGGTCCCAGAGATGGTTGGCCATGAATTCAATGGTATTTTTGAGCACTTTACTGTTCTCTTTATGAAATCCGAAATAATAGGGACTCATGAGTGTTATATCAGGTTTGTAGTCATAATCTCCTTCCGGCGTGATCCTTCTTATGTAGCGGTCGTTATGAATAAGAAGTTTGTGAATATTTCTCTCGAAGTAGGGAACAAAGTCGAGGATTTCTTTGGAAATATTCGTCTTCCCTATATGCTCGTGAATAACTTCTGCAAGATGAAAGGCCCTGAGATAGGAAAAATTTACCCAAAGTGAATATCCCCTTTCAATGGCTGATTCATGGATGGATGTTGTGGAAAAGAAGAGATTGATTTCACGTCTGAAATAATTTTTGAGCGCAAAGAGGGCCGCCTTGTTGATGGCATCGGTAATATTCTTTAAACTCTTGATTTTCTCTCCCCTGTCGAGAGAGGCAAGAACATAGTTGGCAAGAATAATCATGCCATGGGCAACATTGTCTTCCTGGATATACAGCCCTTTGTCGGTGCCGTCAGGATCATAGCGTTGTCCCCAGTAGCCGTCATCACGCTGTATATGAAGGGTAAATGAGGCGACGCCCTTGAGCAGTTCAAAAGACTCGTCGGCAAATGAAAAATGAGAACCCGATAATTTATTGAACAGGTGAGTTGCACAGGCCCCGTCCCGAGGATAAAAATAGGGATACCTCGAACCGGGTGTTGTCGCCATAAGTACCTTGTGGCCCTTTTCATCATTTTTATACAGACATTGTCTGATGATATCAAAATGATGGCCTATCTCTTTTTCATAATCAATCAAAAGGGCCCTCTAGGCTGATAAATAATTACCATCGAGAAACTTGAGAACCGCATCATTCCAGCCGACGGGACCAATTCCCTCTGTTTTTACAAAGTTCTCCGTCCCCTCAGCCTCCATCCAGCTTCCATCCCATTTCCTCACAATGACAGGCCTTTCAACGGCGCTTAACATTGAAAGATCATTTTCACTGTCTCCAAGGCCCATTGTCATAACCTTGCCCCTGGCGATTTTAGAAAAAATTCCTTTGATCTTTTTTACGGCAGTTCCTTTATCAGCAGTGTTCCCCATGAGGTGATAAAAGCGGCCCCCTTTAACGACAGTAAGCCCCCTGCCGTTAAACCGGGCAACAAGCTCCCCTATCAGGGTATCATCACCGGAAGAAAAGATAAAAGGTTCTGTAAAACTTCTCTCCATGGCAAGGACGGCTTCATTTTCCGGGAGTGAGGTAAGCCCCATCACTTCATCGACAGTCATATCACTAAAAGACCTCACATCAATGCCCGTTGCTTCCCTCACATGGAGAAAAACCTTTCTCAGTTCATCCCTGCCCGTCCCCATTTCAATAAGCAAATACTCTTTATCTTTTGAAGAATATTGAATGCGTTCTTCAAACTCCACCGACAAAAAACCCTTGGGCAGGTAAATGCCGCCGCCGTTTTCAGAAATGAAGGGCAGCTTCATCCCGAGTTTATTACAGTAAAGCACTATTTCGTCCCGCGTTTTACTGCTGCACAAAATGAGGGGCACGGAAAGTTGCTTTACCCTGTCAAGCGCCGTCCGGGCGGCTTCAAAAGAGTAGGTATTATGATCGAGAAGGGTCCCGTCAAGATCTGTTATTATCAGTTTCATTGTTTACTAACATATATCAATAACTCATAGATGTCAATTTGAAGAAAGATAACAAAATTAAATAGATAAACAATTACTTAAGGAGCAGGAGTTAAAAGCCGAATCCGGAATGATTGATGAAAGCGCCGGGAACGGGCTGCTTCCTCATAATATTGTCCGGATTGCAGGAAATGAATACTTTTGTTCCTTTTACTTTAGGGGCTTTATAAAGTATATTTTAAAATATCTCCCCGGGAAAAATAACAATATGGAGAAGTAATGTCGGAAGAGAACAAAAAGGAAGAAAAAACCCAATGGACTGCTCCTAATGAAAACAGGGGGTATTTATCAGGCAAAAAAAGATTGGGAGAAATGCTCATTGAAAAAGGCCTCATCAATGAGAGCCAACTTGAAGCGGCCATTAAAAAGCAGAAGCAATGGGGTGGAAGGCTGGGCGCAAACCTTGTAAAATTGAACTATATCACTGAAGTAACGCTCCTTAAATTTCTGGGACGGCAACTTGAACTCCCCTGTACGGATCTGACAAAAATAAAGTTTGATAAAAACGTTTATTCAATAATAACGCTGGAAATTGCCAAACAATACCACGTCATTCCCATTGAAAAAAGAACGAATGATAAGGCAAACATCCTCTTTCTTGCCATGTCCGACCCAACCAATACTATCGTTATTGATGAAATATCCTTCCTTACAGGCTACAGGGTGAATCCCGTCATCGGAACGGATTCACAAATTGCAGCCGCCATAGACAGGTACTATTTTGAAAGAAACTGGGTAGAGATCAAGCCCCTGTCTTCCAGAGTAAAAACCTTAAAACAGGAAGAAATGGTCATCGTTAACGAAAGCGCTCCCAAAGAAACAATGGAAGCTGAAGAGACATCAAAGGAGCTCGGAAAAAGCAAGGACCTGCTGGCGCTTATCAGGGTGCTTGTAAAAAAAGGGCATATCTCTGTTGATGAATTCAAACGAGAATTAAAGGCAGTAAAAAATGGATAACCTTTTTTCACCATTTGCAAAACCTTATCTCTCCGGCCCGCTCCACCATCAACAACCCCGGTGTTTATGGGGCTGGCCATAAAACAAGTGATCGCCGAGAGAATTTATTGCTATAAACAATTATAAATTTAAGGCGGGAAACTGATCTTAATAAATGAAATTATGAAAGGCCTTTTCCCATCTTTTGGCCGTCATCAATGCTTGCTTCCTGTTTATGCCGATTTTGATGAGAAGGCAATAGACATGCATGGAATTCAGGTGATGTTGGATAAGCTTTTTCATATACCTCTTAAGCAGATCATCAAGTTTTACCAAGTTAGAATTGCACTTAGCATGCCAAAAGCGCTAAATGGCTTAACTGACTGAATTTATAATACTTTTCGCAGTATGACGCCCCCTGTTGACACGTTGAAAGAAGAATCAAAGGCAAGTGTAAAGAATAATGACACCTATTGATATCCTGTATTGTGCATGCTTGATCTGCCGGAGGAGAAAAGCAGGCACCCACGAGAGGAGCCGGTGTAAATTTTATTGTTCAACAGACAGGCATCAGCGCGCACTCTGCCGACTTTCCGGGCTAAACAAAGCAAACACTCAAAACAGCACCGAATTGGGGGAAGTATTCCAGGAGAATATTGATCTTTTTTTAAAACAAAACCGGGTAAAGCCTGTTCAGAGCCTACTTTTATTAATGCACAAAGCACGCCTTACCCGGCTAATCTTCACTTTTAAATTTACACCGCTTTTCAGCAATTAGCTGTACTACTTTTTTCATTCCAAAACCCTGATAACGAATACCCGAGGGAAGGTCGGGCAGATTTGATTTTATCAGTATGCCCCTGCTGAAAAAACCTGTTTTTTCCGGCATCGCTTCTATTTTGTCATAGGGTATGAAAAACCTGTGAAACATTACGCGTATTTCAAGGCCATCATGATAGATCAAAAGCCTGAAAAAGGGCCAACTGCCGTTAAATAAAAATATCGAGCCACCACCGGTAAATGATGCAATCTTATCTCTTTTCTTTTGAAAGGGTGAAGGGAAAAAATTATAGATTATTGATATAAATAAAATAAAAAAGACAGCAGGCACAATCATAATCGGCATTTGCTGCAAACCGCTATGCCTTTCAATTGCAAACACTGAGATAAAGGGAACAGCAATAATTAAAGCAAAAGTACCGGGAACACCAAAGGGCAAGAGGGCATCACAATATTTTTCTTTCGATTTTGAAGAGCTGCGAAGACTTTCCTCTTCAACTGTACTGTCAATATGGCCGCTTCCTAAACCATCTGTACCAAAGCGGCTTTTACTGGTCGGGAGACGCCCCAGATAACGAACGCCATAGTAGGCAGGCACTCCGAACTGAACAATAAAGATGACCACAAAAACTGTAAAAAACAGTGACACACCTTCATGATCCAAAGGAAGTTGATCCAGGGGAAAAGCAAAAAACATAAACCCGATAAAAAGGGCAAGCAATAAAATAACGGCCACTTGGCCAACCCTTTTGCCCTGTGGATCCAGCGCTTTTATCGCTTTGGAGGAATAAAGGAAAAGACCGCCAAGAAACAATAAACCGGTTAAAGCCAGGTAAGGAAAAAGGGGGGAGAAATTAAAGGGACTCTCTTCAAATGGCCCAATGTAGTAAAACGTATAATTACATAGGGCCCCACCGACACAAATCCCCCCCAATACTTTCATTACCTTTGCGGCTTTCTCAATATTGGGCTCGCCTTTGCGAAGTTCCTTAATAAGGTCAAAAATATCCATAGGGTTAGTGGCTGCTGTTTAAACACCCAAAAAGCCCGAAACCGTTACCGGTCCAAACTTTTTATTGTTCAGGCAATATTTTTTTCACCCATTTTATTACCCCCTCAAAACATTCGTTACATTTTATACCGCAACCGGGTTTCTATGTAAACAATTTTTGCCTGATATAGCATTTATTATTGCGCTACAGATTATGGAGGCGTCCTGCCGGAACATCTTTACAGGAGGGATTATTTAGCTCAAAGGGGGAAATGCTTTGTTTATTCTACCCTGCATTCTTGCAGCCTTCCTTTGTGCTCCCGGCTGCTTTGCGGAAAAAATCACAACGGATTGTCAGGCGTTACCACCTGGCGGCCGTGCATATATCCACTTGAAGGGGGACTTGAAATATAGCTCACGGAAAAAAGAATAAAAGAGACGTTCCTTGTTTTTACGGCATACTTTCCGGCAGTGATAGTTACGCCGGCAAGGTCAAGATTACTGCCGGAGGCGTCGATGGCAAGCTCTCCCTCGATAGTCAGAGCAGTTGCCGTCACTTTTGAATTTTTCACGGTAATAGCTGTGCCTTTACTTTTAACAAGGCTGTTTTCAATGGTTACCCTGGAATCTTCTATATAAAGTTCTTTCACAGAAACACCATCGAGGCTGACCTCTTTACAACCTTTTATCTCTATCCGGTCATAGGGGCCGGAAAAAACGGTCCCTCTCCCATCCTCGCACCAGCCATTTCTACCTCCCGGCTGTGGAAACGCTTTTGAATATTCACTTGCCATGACGGGATGAGAGAGGGCATCAAGCAACACCCTGTTAAAGAGATCACTTTTATTAACTATCAGAACATGGCCGGCCCCGCCGATAACATCGAGTTGCGAACCAGGGATTTTGGCAGCCAGGAGCTTTGCCGTTCTTAGCGGCGCTATCTGGTCCTCCTGGCCCCATATAATATTAGTCGGTGTTTTTATTGAATCAAGTGCAGCGCTGAAATCTTCCTGCACAAGAGCCAGAGCGGCAATAGTCTTGGGGTTGGACTGGAAAAAAACTTTTCTGAGAACGGAATTATTCAATATGAAATTCAGATCGACAGGAAGACCGTCTGCTTCGAGCCGGTCAAAAGCATTGTCTATGGCCTCATTTAATACGTTAAATGGCTCTGAAAAGAGCTGCTGCCAACCATTTTTAGGAGAAAATCCAGCCATATATTTTGTCATGACCGACCTGTGGAGGATCCCTGCCGCATCGACGAGTACAAGGCGGGAGAGGCTCTCCGGGTAATCGGCGGCAAAGCGGAGCGCAATACCGCCCCCCATAGAATGGCCAAGGAGGATAACGGAACCATCGGCATAGGTATCGATAACCCATTTGACAAAGTTGGCGTAATTTTTTGGTGAATAGAGGCGGTTATTTTTTTCAGAACGTCCCAAACCGGGGAGGTCGAAGGCAACAACATGATAATGCGGCGCAAGGACAGGAATGATCTTTTCCCAGTTGCGCGCCCCTTCATCACCGATACCGTGAATAAGGACGATGGTTTCATTCCCTTTTTTTCCTGCCTCCACCATGAAAACCCGGCCGTTAAAGACAGGTTCGGTGACGTAAGTTTTTTTAATGGCGGACCCCGGTTTTTCCACCGGAATAGGGGCAGAGGGGGATTGGGCCAGGGAAACAAGAGCAGTCAAAAAGAAAAAGATTATAGTAGAGAGTATTGTCAGTCTCAATCTGGACCCTTTATTAAGCAGTTACAAATCACTATAAAATGCCCTCTTAACCTGTTGCTTAAGCTAAGGTTATTTGAGCGCCGGGCAAGCAACAGGTTACACTATAAATTCATGCCCGACTGCTCTTTCCAGTATATATTAATCATCAGGCGCCGTCATTTCGAGTGCGCCCGAACAAAGTGACAAGTGCCCTCGGGATAAAATGAGAAATTCTTGTCTCGAATGTAATGAGAGATCTTAAAGATTTCTCCCCCTACGCCCGCAGTAATTGTGAATACTCGACAATGTCGAGAGTAGCTGAGCTTGTTATCCCTGTGAGGACTCGCAAAGGCGCTCGAAGAAACAGGGTCAAAGGAACACAAGGTTTTCGACGAACTCAGTAAACGGTGGGGACAATAAATATTATGCAGATGAGCTCTTCTTTACAGCGGCCTTTTTACCGAGATAGACCATTGCAACAATGGCCGAAATCGCCAGTACAATGCCTATCCCCTGTGCCGTGGAAATGTAGCCTCCATAAATCGTTCCTCTGTCGTCACCGCGGAATAACTCGATAATTCCTCTCGTAACAGAATAAAGGAAAACATAGGTGAGGGCAAGTTGTCCGTCAATTTTTTTGCTTTTTCTCATGAGAAAGATAAGGGCAAAAATAGTGAGGTTATTAAGTGAACTGTACAACTGGGTTGGATGCAGATGCTCATGAAGAGGCGCCAGAGAATTGGTATCGCTAAATTCGACAGCCCAGGGAAGATCGGTTGCGTAACCGTAGCAGCAACCAGCCATAAAACAGCCGAATCGACCAAAGGCATGACCAAGCGGAATACCGACGGCAAAAATGTCAGCTGTTTTCCAGAAAGCCATGGAATGCTTCCGGATATAGTAAGAGCCAACCATGACGGCGCCGACGAGACCACCGTAAAAAACAAGCCCCCCTTCCCATATCTTTACAATCTCCCCGGGATGTTGTAAAAAATATTTCCACTCGACCATAACGTGAAGCACCCTGGAACCGATGATGGCAGCCAGGACCATGTAAAAGGCCATGTCCATGATGCGCTCCTTATTTTCACCGAGCCTTTGGGCTTCACGGGAAGCGATCCATATACCGGCCATGAAACCAAGGGCCGCCATGAGGCCGTATCCCCTGACGGCAAAATCACCAATCTGGAATATGATAGGCTGCATCAGCTATTCTCCTCTTCACTTTCCGCCTTTTTATGTTCAAAAAGCATGCTAATGATTAACAGCACTACACCTGCGGTAATGGCCGAATCGGCAACGTTAAAGGCAGGCCAGTGGTGGGTATACCAGTGAACGTCAATATAGTCGATAACCTCACCGAGCCTGATGCGATCTATCACATTTCCTATAGCACCACCGAGAATCATTGCCATGGCAAAGGGGAAGAGCGGTGACTCTTCCCTGTAAGTATAAATTGTGTAAATAATGACCACAACGGCAATGGCTGAAACAGTGAGGAAAAAGGGAACCCTCAAACTCTCGTTTGCTCCTGAAAGAATACCGAAAGCCGCCCCCTTATTCCTGATGTAGGTAATATGAAAAAAATTCTCCAGCACCTCGATGGACTGATAGAGGTGCATCGTTTTATCGACGTAGATCTTTACCAACTGGTCCAGAATAATAATAACCGGCGCAAAGGTAAAGAGCGGTATATATTTTTTATCCAATCCCTTCGACAACCTCGTAGCATCTGGGACAAACGTTCAACCCTTTTTCGTTAGACCCCGTTTGATCATCATAGTTCCAGCAGCGCTCACATTTCTCACCGGAAGCGGAAGAGACGTAGACTTCTAATCCGTCAATCTCTTCACTTACGTAAGTGGGCTCACCTTCCCCGATTCCTGCCGAAGCTGCTGAAACGATAAATATCCTGTTAAGCTCGGGTTCGAAACCTTTAATAAAGCTTAAAGTCTCTTCATCTGCATCAATGAGCACAGCGGCATCGAGAGAGTGACCAATAACCTTCTCCCGTCTTGCCAGTTCGAGGGCCTTGGAAACATCACTCCTGATACCGATAAGACGCTCCCACTTTTCACCCAGGGCTTCATCGTTCCACGCCTCTTTGACTTGCGGAAAGGCTGCAAGATGAATTGATTCTTCCTTGCCCTCATAGTCAGGTATATAGGACCAGATCTCTTCCGATGTAAAACCAAGAACAGGCGCAATAAGCCTTGCAATGGCGTTAAGTATCTCAAAGAGGACGGTCTGGGCCGAACGCCGACCCTTCGATCTTTTGCCCGATGTATAGAGCCTGTCTTTCAGTATATCGAGGTAGAAGGCGCTCATATCGATGGAGCAGAAGTTATGCACCGAGTGATAGATCTGGTGAAACTCGAAGGTCTCGTAAGAATTAAGAACTTTCCCCGTAAGCAGGTTCAGTCTATGCAGGGCCCACCTGTCAAGCGCTTCAAGCTCTGAATAGGGAAGCATATCTTTAGTATTGTCAAAATCATCGATGTTGCCCAGTATGTATCTCGCCGTGTTTCTTATCCTGCGGTAGGCTTCGGAGCAACGTTTGAGGATCTCTTCGGAAATCCTGATGTCATCACGGTAATCTTCCGCCGCCACCCAGAGCCTCAAAATATCGGCGCCGTACTTCTTGATTACCTCCTGAGGCGCAATAACGTTCCCGAAGGATTTGGACATTTTCTTGCCCGCGCCGTCAACGACAAAACCATGGGTAAGGACCGCTTTGTAGGGCGCTTTTCCTCTCGTGCCGACAGAGGCCAGCAGCGATGAATGGAACCATCCCCTGTGCTGATCGCTCCCTTCAAGATAAAGGTCGGCCGGCCAGCTATGGCCTTCCCGCTGTTCAAGAACGACACTGTGGCTCACACCGGAGTCAAACCAGACATCGAGAATATCTTCTTCCTTTTCAAAATCTGTCGCGCTGCATGAAGGGCATTTGTAGCCGGCAGGAAGAAGTTCGGCAACTTCTTTGTCAAACCAGACGTCGGCGCTCTCTTTCTCTACCATTTGGGCAATATGCCCGATAACTTCTTTATCCATGATCATCTCTTCACAAGCTTTGCACCTGAAAGCAGTAATAGGCACACCCCAGGCCCTTTGCCTTGAGAGACACCAGTCGGGCCGGTTTTCCACCATACCGTAAATCCTCCCCTTTCCCCAGGAAGGAATCCACTCAACCTTGTTGATTTCATGAAGCGCTTTTTTACGGAGATCATTTTTCTCCATAGAAATAAACCACTGGTCGGTTGCTCTGAAGAGTATCGGTTTTTTGCATCGCCAGCAGTGCGGATAGGAGTGAGACAGCTTGTTAACACAAATAAGGGCTCCCACCTCTTTCAGCTTTTCCACCACAAGCGGATTGGCCTTGAATACATGTTCACCGGCAAAAAATTGAACGTCATCCTTGTAAACACCGTTATTCCCGACAGGATTATATATATCGAGGCCGTATTTGAGGCCCACCACATAGTCATCATGACCATGACCCGGCGCTGTATGAACACAGCCTGTACCGGCCTCGAGAGTAACGTGATTCCCACTGACTACAAGGGAATCCCTTTCCAGGAAGGGATGATTGCAGACTTCATTCTCAATTTCGCTCCCCCTGAAGGCCGTTACCGTCAAATAGCCTTCCATACCGAAATCAGCCATACACTTTTCAACCAGGTCTTCTGCAACGACAAGGACTTCACCTGCAACTTCCACAGCAGCATAGTTAAAATCAGGGTGGAGACAAACTGCCATGTTGGCAGGAATGGTCCAGGGTGTTGTCGTCCATATAACGATGGATACCTTTTTCCCCTTTAGTTCAGGCACTTTGGCTGAAATATCAGATTTTACAGGAAACTTTACAAAGATAGAAGGTGACTCATGGTCGTCATATTCGACTTCCGCCTCGGCCAGCGCCGTCCGGCAGGAAGCGCACCAGTGAACAGGCTTTTTCCCTTTATAGAGAGAGCCGCTTTCCATGAACTTTCCAAGTTCTCTCACGATAGTTGCTTCATAGTCATAGCTCATGGTGAGATAAGGCGCATCCCACTCACCAAAAACGCCGAGACGTTTAAAATCTTCACGCTGGATACCTACATACTTTTCGGCATAATCGCGACAGAGCTTTCTTGCCTCACTCTTGGTGACATCATGCTTTTTCTTGCCCAGCTTTTTTTCTACCTGCAACTCAATGGGAAGACCGTGACAGTCCCAACCGGGAATATAGGGCGCATCATAGCCCTCCATCTGTCTCGACTTGACAATGATGTCTTTGAGGATTTTATTTACTGCATGACCAATGTGAATATTTCCATTGGCATAAGGCGGGCCATCGTGAAGGACATATTTCTTCCTTCCTTTCGAGCTCTCCCTCAGTTTTTGGTATATATCGATACTTTCCCACTTCTCCTGTGTAAGAGGCTCCTTGTTGGCAAGGTTTGCCTTCATAGGGAAGTCTGTCCCGGGAAGATTGAGAGTCTCTTTGTAATCCAAAAAAAAATACCTCCGTAACGACTGGAATTTAAACCACTAAAAGTAACATAACGAGCGAATTTGTCAAGATAAATAGCGGCTCATTCAAGCTTAATAAGGTTATCCTTTCAAAACATGTAAAAGTCAATAACCCGGTGGCAAAGCCAACGCCTCCTAATCCCCCCTTTGGTAAAGAGAGGGAACGTTGCTCCTCCCATTTACCAAAGGGGAGATTGGATGGGCTTGTAATGAGACATATTACCCTTGAACCAAAGCCGACCTTCAACAAAGTGGCTATTTTCAAGGTAATTGCAAACCATAAGTCAAAAACAACTTTTCCCCTTAAAAGAAAAGGGCAGAGATTAACTCTGCCCTTTTCGGTATTTTTCATAAAAAAGAAAACTATCTGTTATTAAATGACGGACGGTAGGTCGTCTTGAGCCTTCTTTTTCTTGCTTCTTTCTGCTTTCTCTTCTTTTTTACTGAAGGCTTCTCATAAAAGCGTCTTTTCTTGAGTTCTTTCATAACGCCTTCCTTGGCCAATTTACGCTTAAGATCTTTTAAAGCTCTTTCGAGCTGATTATCCTGTACCCTTACTTCCAAAAATACCTCACCTACTTTCCCAGATAATTGATCGTTTTACTATTTAGCTAAACATAGAAACTGAAAGGAAAATTCCCGACCTTCTCACCCCGGGGATTAAAGACAAACCAGTCCCCTTATAAACAAAACAAAAGAGTACTATACTGATCAGCGCTCCTCTTGTCAAGGAAGATATTCACATTTATCAATTATTTTTGTACTACTTTATCATGGTTTGAGCATTTTCTTCATTTTTTCCGATAAATTATCGAGGACAAGATAGAGAACAGGTACAACAAGAAGGGTAAGCACTGTGGCAAAGGCGAGGCCAAAAATGACGGCCACAGCCATGGGCCCCCACCACTGCGCACTTTCACTCCCTGTTATCCAGTGCATCTTTTTAAAATCAAAATAAAAACCCGTCGCCATGGGAATAAGCCCCAATATGGTTGTGACAGCCGTAAGCAGGACCGGTCTCAACCTCGTCATACCCGCTGTTATAATGGCATCCATTTTTTCAATTCCCCGCTCTCTCAACTGAATCACATAATCGAGGAGAACAATGGCATTATTTACGACTACCCCCGCCAGACTAATAACACCGATACCGGTCATAATAATACCGAAAGGAGTCTGCGTAATAATGAGCCCCACAAAAACACCTATCATGGAAAGGATAACGGAAAACATGATGATGCTTGAGGTAACAAGGGAATTAAATTCGAGGACCAGCATGAAGGCAATCATGAGGACGGCAAGAACAAAGGCCCTTTTTAGAAAATCTTCCGCCTTTTTCTGTTCTTCCTGCTCCCCCGTATAGTCAATAGAATAACCGGCCGGAAGGCCAAGTTTCTTTAGCTTCTCCTGCACTTCGGCCAAAGCCTTCGTTTTGAGGCGTCCTTCAACATCAGCCGTCACTGTGACCACCCGTTTCAGGTCTTTTCGCATAATGCTTCCGGGACCGCTGGAAAGCTCAATATTCGCTATATTGGAAAGTGGAACCTGCCTGCCTTCATGTGCAATGACGATATCTTTAATATCCTGTATTGAGGAACGTTTTTCCTCCCTGAAACGGACCGTAATATCGTACTCATTTTCAAATTCACGGTACGTAGAAGCCTCTGTTCCCCTGATGGCCGTGCGGATCGTATTGGCAATTTTCCTCGTCGTCAGGTCATAAAGGGCCGCTTTTTCCCTATCTATCCAGATCTTTACTTCGGGGTTCCCTACCTTGTAATCATCATCTAAATCAACAACACCGGCAACGTTCTCAATTATTTTCATGGCCGATTCAGACAATTGACCGAGCTTTTCATAATTATCACCCGAAATTTCTATATTTACGGGAGCGCCCGTGGGCGGACCGTGCCTCTCTTTTTGCACCTTAATAAGGGCGCCGGAAATTTTCATCACATTTTTCCGGATATCGTCGGAAGTAAGCTCGGAAGACCTGCTCCTTTTTTCCATATCGACAAAGTCAACGGAAATCCTTGCCTTGTTGGCAGGCCCCCCGTCACTGCTTCCCCCCATGTCGAACTTTCCTGTAGAAACGCCGCTGTTGGCCACATAATGTTTAATATCGGGATAGTTGCCGACACCTTTTTCAGCCGATCTCGTTATTTCATTGGTCACATCGAGCCTCGTGCCCAGCGGCGCTTCAATCTCTATAAATATCTTGCTTGGGTCCGTATCAGGGAAAAATTCTACCCCCTTGCCGAGAAATATATAAAGGATGACTACGACAACAAGGGTCATGACGGAAACAAGGAGAGTGACAAGGGGGTACTTGAGAGCATAGGTGATAGATACCTTATACCAGCGGACAAGGACCTTATGATCAGACCGGTCACCGATGGAACCTTCACGTTTTTTTACCCTGAGCAGCTTGGCACAAAAAACAGGATTAATGACAAGGGCCACAAAGAGTGATGCCGACAAGGTAACGATAAGGGTTTTGGGCAGATAATTCATAAACTCTCCCATAATACCGGGCCAGAAAATCATGGGAAAAAAGGCGCACAACGTGGTAATAGTGGCGATAATGACAGGCATGGCCACTTCCGAAGTCCCCCTTTTTGCCGCCATTGTCATGTCAAGCCCCTCTTCCCCGTGACGGTAGATATTCTCTACGATAACGATGGCATTATCGACAAGCATTCCCAGCGCCAGGATGAGACTGAAGAGGACAACCATGTTAAGAGTAAAGCCAAGTGACTGAAGGACAAAAAAGGAAATCAACATGGAAAAGGGAATCGCCAGAGCGACAAAGAGAGAGGTCCTGAACCCCAGGAAGGCAAGAAGAACAAGCAATACGAGAATGAGGCCGGAAATAATATTATTTTCCAGATCATCGACCATTTTGCGTATATCGTTAGACGCATCGGCCGTAATGGAGAAGGTGACGCCCGAAGGATACTTCTCTTTTTCAGTTTCAAGCAGTTCCTTGATCTCATCAGCCATACGGATAAGGTTTTCGCCACTCCTTTTTGTAATGGAAAGGGAAACGCACTGAATTCCATTTAATCTTGCATGACTGGTCGGTTCTTTGAATCCGTACATTACATGAGCCACATCCCGCATATAAATGGGACGGCCATCGATACTTTTAAGAATAAGATTTTCGATGATGCTTGTCGCTTCAAACTCTCCCGGAACCCTGACGAGGTATTTATAGCTTCCAATATCGATACTGCCGCCGGGGATAGTCAGGTTTTCATCTTTGATGGTGTCGATAACATCTTTCACCGACAGGTTATAATAGCGAAGTTTTTCAGGATCCAGATTAACCTTGACTTCCCTTTCAAGGCCTCCCGTTACAGTTACACTGAGAACACCGGTAATGCCTTCAATCTTGTCCTCAAGGTCTTCAGCAATCCCCTTTAGTCTCTCAAGCCCGTAATCACCGGAAATATTGACAATCATAACGGGAAAATCGGAGAAGTTGATTTCCTGGATGACGGGCTCTTCCGCATCATCAGGAAGCTCCGTTTTTGCCACATCCACCTTGTCCCGGACTTTTTGCAGGGCGCTGTCAATATCCGTATTCGGTTCAAATTCGATGGTAATAGACGATATGCCTTCACTGGAGGAGGAAGTGATCTCCTTCACATCGCCAATGTTTTTGAGTTCCTGTTCGATGGGTTGAGTAACAAGCGTCTCCATATCGGAAGGAGATACGCCAAAATAAGGCGTCGATACAATAATAACGGGAATGGTTATGTCCGGCGAAGCTTCCCTGGGCAGACTCATATAAGACGAACTTCCTGTCACAATAATGATGAAAACCATGACAAAGACGGCCGTCGAACGTTTTATGGAAATATCGGTTATAAACAATTCACACCCTCTATTGGACGATACTAACCTTTTCGCCGGGGAGAAGATTGCGCTGGCCAACAACGACGACCCTCTCTCCCTCACTTACACCGGAAATAACGACAATACGCTCGTTTTCCATCTCTCCAAGAAGAACAGGCCTTCGTTCAGCAACGCCCTCTTTCGTAACAATAAAGAGGGACCTCCCTTTCACATCGTCCAAAATAGCATCCTGGGGAACAAGGAGACAATCTTCACAGCGCTCCTTGACGAGCTTTACCCGGGCCATCATGCCCGGCTTGAAACGGTTTTTGTCATTTTTGAGCGTTATTTCAACGAGGAAAGTACCGGCCTTTCTTTCTACCTGGGGAGAAATATAGTCGATGGTTCCTTTAAAGACCTCCCCCCCATAGGCATTAAAAACAACTTCAGCTACAGTACCGACGGTAAAATAGGAAAGGTCCTTTTCGGCAATAGCCACTTCGACCTTGACCGTTGAAAGGTCGGCAAGGGTTGCAACGGCCTTGCCCGGTGTTACATATTCCCCTTCCTCTACATGCTTCACTTCAACCACCCCCTCAATGGGGCTGAAGATTTTTTTCTTTTTAAGCTGGGCCTTGAGATTTTCAACTCTTGCTCCGGCCATGTCCGTTTTGAGAAGCGCATTTCGCAGATCAAAGTCGGTTACCGCCCCTCTCCCCTTTTTTAAAGCGAGCAGCTTTTCGTGGTTAAGGCGCTCTATTTCATAGGAAGCTTCAAGTTCCTTGAGTGATGCCTTAAGCAACGCATCATCGAGGCCAATAAGGATGGCCCCCTTTTTTACCTTCTCTCCCTTATCGAAGTAGGTCCTCTTGACAAGCCCCGGTTCTTCGGAACTTACCATCACCACAGTCTTTGCCCGACAGGAACCGACAAATTCAACCTTCTTTATAAAGTCTGCCGCCCCGACGGTAAGCACTTTTACAAGAGGCGCCTTTTTTTCCTTTTCCTCCTCAGGGGCTGCGCTCTTTTCTCCGTCATCCCCCTTGCAGCCAACCATGCTGAAGAGAAAAATTCCTGCCAGCAGGAATTTATATTTATCATTCAGGGTAAAGAACATAAGTTTTTCTCCTTTTCCGGCATTACCTGTCCCCCCAAATTTGACATCCTCTTTCTCCCTTTGCAAGGGAAACTCAGGCGGGGGCTGTTTATCTTTAATTATTCAAGATCTATTGCCAATTTAACAAAACCGTCCCCATGGCCCTTTCCAGCTCCGTCCGTGCTATAAGCCAGTCATAAACGGCCTCTTTGTAATTGCTTCTCGCCTGTGTCAGCGCCAGTTGCGCATCAAGAACTTCAAGTTCACTAACAACACCATTGAGATTACCTGTCTCGGCAATTTCAAAGGCCCTGGCGGCATTTTCAATGTTTTTTTCCTGTGACTGAATCAATTCCCTCACTTCCGCCATACGACTCAGCGCTGTTCTCACTTCAATGTCGATAGTGCTCATGAGTTCATTTTTTTCTATCTTTCCCCTTTTAACATCACTGCTTTTCTGTGCAATCCTCGCCTTATTGCCCCAACCGTCAAAAAGGGTTGCCTTAAGACTGAGCCCGACAGTCCAGCTCGTTCCCCATTGGGCCTCTCCCCTTATGTCCATATCATCATTGGCGTAACTGTAGGAGCCGTTCATGGAGAGAGAGGGGTAGGCCTCCTTGCGGCTTACTTCAACGCTCTGTTCGAGATTTTTTATGGAATAATCGAGGAAGGCAATTTCCGGCCTTTTTGAAAAAGCAAGCTCCAGCGCCTCATCAATAGTTATTTCCATGGAAGCGTACTGAAGCGCGCCCTCAATGAGAACAGTTTCCTCCTTTTCCATGGCCAGTTGAGATTTGAGGTTCTTTTCAGCCAGAACAAAGGCATTTTTATTTCGCGTCAGCGCCGGAATGGAATTGGCAAGCTGCACTTCTGCCCTCAACACATCGAAATCAGTAGCCAGTCCCACTTCGTAACGGGTCTTAACATCGCTTGCATGCCGCTCAAGCTGGGCTACCGATTCTTCAGTGACAACGATCATGGTCTTTGTATAAAGGTAGTAATAATAGGCCTTCTTCACCTCCGTCACTACATCGGCCCTGATAATTTCAAACTCCATTTCAGCCTGGCCGGCATAACTCTTTGACGCCTTGACGGCCTCAAAAACTTCGGGAGCGTAAAGTTTCTGGTCAAGAGTAAGACCCAGCCGGTAATTATCCTGTTCCATGGCAAAGGCATTGGGGCCGAAGGCATAATTCTTAACATCACCTACATAGGTATAATCGGCATTGGCCTTTACTTCCGGCCAGGCAAGCGCCTTTGTCTCCTTTATCCGGGCAAAGGCTTTTTTCACTGTTTCATGCCCTGCTTCCACTTTACGGTTATGTTCAAGGGCCCTGGCAATACAGTCTCCAAGGTCAAAGACGATGGGCCCTTCACCTTTTGCAGGAGAAGGGACCAAAGAAGAAATCGCCAGAATAAAACAAAGCGTGAGCGCTTTTGATGATTTGACAAATGGTGCCAATGGGAACCTCTATTCCTGAAAACAGCAGTTTAACGGCAGAATCGGCGGACTTGGCGAAGAACAACAAAAAAACTAATGTTAATTCAACAATACCTGCTAATCAGGAGTCTGTGACTTAATTTTTTTACGCTCTTTTTACTTTTCTCCGCACCCTCTGCCTTCTCTGCGTTGCAAATAGATTTTAAAACTTAATAATTGCAGGTAATCTCCAGCTCCGCCCTGTCGGCCTCATCAAACTGCCCCAGGAAGGAATCATCAGGTCCGCTGAAGACAGCTCCACCAAGATGTACCTTCCACCTGTCCGTCAGAGAATAAACAGCGCTCAACCTTGCCAGATTATCTTTGTCCTTTGTTCCGTAAATATCAAGCAGTTTAAGCTCCAGCATTTCATTGAGAAATTTTACATTCACAAGCAGGGAAAGCGTCGTTGAAGCTTCATCGAAGACAATACCGTCATCATAGTCCCGGATATAACTTTCAAAGACTTGCCCCGATATGAGCCAGTCTCCCTTCGTATAATCAATACCGATAGCACCCCGTACCTCGTCTTTCTTCACCTGTCCGTCTGCATCGAGAGGATCTGCCGTTGAAAAATACCTGCCCCTGTTATAGGCTGATTCTCCACGAATGACAAAACTGCCAAAAGCATTAGAGAAGGAACCGCCATACATATCGCTCTCTTTATAGCGCCTGACAATAGCAGGATTACCGCCAATAGTTTCACGAAAAAAGAGAGGGTTATCTTCCCATGAATGGAAGTAGTTAAGCGTGTAATCCCATCCCCGGGCAAAACCGCTGTATCGAATCCCGTACTCCCTGTCAGCTAAAGTCCCCCCCGGCTCTTCTTCTTCGGCGTGAATAAGAGGCAGCGCGCGTATCGACTTCAAATAGGCAGGCTCGAAGCGATCACCTGATCGGGCAATATCATTGGGCCGGTAATCAGGAATAATGAGCAACTGAAGCGTATCATCTCCCACATAAATATCCCCCCTCACCATCCAGAGAGGAATGCGGCTGTCGATAAAATCATCGAGAATAAATTCCCTGAAATCCTGCGGATTGATAAGGTCGAGCAACTTGAGACCATCCGTTTTTCCCCAGACGACCTGCTGCCTCCCCAAACGGGCTTTAAAATTGTCACCACTATAATCAATATAAAGTTCCCTCACGTCCCCTTCGGAATGAATATCCTCTTCAAGTTCTGTCTCATAAAGTCCGCGCAAAAAGGCCTTTACAGAAATATGTTCTCCCAAATAACTTTTGATCTCCACATCAATGTTCTGCTCATTTTTTTGAACCGTCCCGGATGTCGTCTCCCAGGCACCCTCCAACCTGGCACGGCCGAATATTTCCGTTTCCCCATCCGATGAGGCGGGAAGCAGCAATACAAATGCAATAAAGATAGAAGACGCTTTCTTCACTACCGGCCCGATTCCATTTTTCTCTTTGTAAACCACCCCTCTTTGAGGCCCGTATTTAACTTAATATCCTCAATCTCGATGGATGTGCTGTGACCGGTCTGCTCATTTTTCACATAGATCTTCGTTACAACCCATACATTGCCGATTTTTTTCCAGTCAATGCGTTGCCTCTTTAAAAAGCGTCCCTTACGATCATAAAAATCCGTGCGGTAATCAACAAAGGTTTCCTTATCGATCCACTTTTCCTTCCTGCTGTACATATATTTTTTATTCCCGGGAGTCATCTCTACGACATAACAGGGCCTGCCGTCAAGTGCCTCCTCCCTTAAAAGCTTATGCTCATCGGACTCAACTTTCCTGTCCCCCATATCGTCAAAAGTGAGATCACTTCCCATAAAAGATTTTTCCTTGTCTGAAGCGGCGATACGTTTTATTTTCCTGAGCGCCGGAAGGTAAAGCCACTGGTCGTCATCTTTGCCGGCATCCTGATAACTCCAGTTTAAAAGCGACGTTCCCTTTACGTCCGAGGGCCGGTCGAAGAAGATAATCGATTTTTCTTCAAATCCGCCCTTTTCCTTCATATTTATCCAGTAGCGCCTCGTCTTCCTTATCCGCTCCTGGCCTTTTGAATTAATGAGCTTAAAGGTAGACTTTGAGGTAAGGTCTTTCCCTTCGTCCCTTTCATCCCACCTTTTGACGACTTCAAGCCCCGAAAGTTCACTGCTCCAGGCAGTCAGGGGGAAAAACGCTATGACGGAGAGAACAATAATTCTTTTCATTTCATGCCTCCTTTTTTTGACCATAAACAAAGGCCGGTTTAAAGCGGTTAAGAAGAACGGGCAAAAACATGGCCGCTCCCCCGAAACAGGTCATCATGGTTAAGGATATCATCATGCCGAGTTTCTGCTGGGGCACAAGGTTAGCCGAAAGAAGAACGAGAAAGCCGAGAGCCACGACAAGCGCGTTATACCAAATGGCCCTTCCCGCCGTGAGAAGCGTTGTCCTTGTCACCTCGTGGGGTGACTTGCCGCCTCTCGCTTCGAGCCGGTATTTATTGACCATATGAATAGCGTAATCGACACCGATACCGATAGCCATACTTGCCGTAAGCGCCGTGGAGACATCGAGGGGAATGCCGATAAACCCCATAAAACCGAAGTTAAAAAAGGCCGAAACCGATATGGGAATAATACAGCAAAGCCCGGCAACAACTGATTTAAACTCAATAGCGGTAAGAATAAAAATAAGAATTATAGATAGAAAAATGGACCATATCTGTCCGCTGATAATGAGGTCTATAAAGGCATCACTAATAGCAACGGTACCGGCTTTTTTAAGGGTCACATCTTTTCCGGGAAAGAATTTTGCTATCCCTTCATCGGCACGGTTGAGCACGGATTTAATGACGCTGCTCTCATCGGTCTTGATCTGGAAACGTATATTGGCCTTCTGATAATTGTAATCGACGACGGAATCGAAATCCGTCGGGTCGCCTGACATGGAATAGAGGAAGAGATACTGGGCCGCCAGATCACGGGTTTCAGGCACCTTGAACATTTCCTTCCTGTTTTCATTAAGGACACGGTTCATGCGCTTTAAATACTCGGCAATAGAGATCGATTCACCAATGTCCGGATCTTCCAGCATGAAAGCCTGCAGTGAGTCCATTCCCTTGAGTATGGCTGGATTCTTGATGACTTCGGCCTCTTTCCCCTCAACAACAATGTTAAGAAGGTTGGTTCCGCCGAAATGACTGTTGAGTTTTTCATCAGCCCGGGGGACAGGGTGTTCCTCATTGAACTGTTTCACCAAAGAAGCGCTAACCTTTATCTGGGCAAGGCCGTAACCGCCCAGGGCAATAAAAATAAAGGTGACGACATACATGAAACCCGGTCTGGTGTTTATAATTCGGGCCAGCAGACCCAGTAACTTCCCTGCATAGTCCACATGGGTAAAGGATCCATGTTCCTCAAAACGCCGCTTCTTCCTGGTGCTTACTTTAAGCGGCAACAAGGAAAGTGTGGCAGGCAGAAAGGTAATGCTTAATATGAGGGCATAAAAAATCCCTGTTGCAACAAAGAGACCGAAAAAACGCATGGGCATAAGCTCTGACGAGAGAAGCGACAGAAATCCGGCCATAGTCGTTATGGAAGTCATAATAACGGGCGGAGCCAGTTCCTCCATGGTGTTATAGACAACAGTCACTTTGCTCTCATGGGGATGATGAATAACCTCATCATAATATTTGCTGAGAATATGAATGGCATCTGCACAACCCACGGCAAGGAGGATGACGGGCATCATGGTCATAACCGTATAAATGGGCACTCCAAAGATAGCCATGGTGCCGAATGTCCAGAGGAGAGTAATAATGACAAGAATAATGGGAAGGAAGACACCTCTCAAGGTATGGAAGGTAAAAAGCAGGACGCCAAGAATAACAAGAATGGTTATTCTCATCATTTTGGGCATATCATGCTGCATGGTTGCGGCAAAAACCCCTTCTATTACCGGCCGTCCGGCAAGAACAACCTCTGTTTCACCCTTGTCGAGAGAACCGATAAGTTCCTTTACCTTGCGGTACATGACTACCTGTTTGTCGTCACGTTCGATCATGGCCATAATAATGGCGCCCGTACCGTCACGACTGACAATAGTGCCGTTAACCATTTCATTGTCTTCCACGGCAGCCCTAAGGGCGCTAATCTCTTCTGCCGTCCCGGGAACTTCCTTCATGAAAGGGGTAACATCCATGCCGAAATCCGTACCCACAACATTATCGAGGGAGGCAAGACTCACAACATCGGACTTCTTACGATTGAGAATGCCGTCCATATCGCGCAACCCATCGGTGATTTCCCTGATAAGAGCAAGGGTTTCCCCATTGTAAATCCCCGATTTTCCTTTGTTAAAAATACCGACAACGATGGAATCTTTTACCTCGAACCACTCTTCTACCTGGTCGTTATAAGTGACGGTGGGGTGATCATCAGGAAACATGGCTTCAAGGTTAGTTTCACTGCGAAGCCCAGGCAGACGGCTTGCCATGAAGATTGTCAAAATGAGGAGCATGAGCAAAACCGTTTTGGGATGCGCAATGACCCAGTGATTTACTTTTTTCATATTAGGTCTCCTTTTTCTTCACGCCATTTAAAAAAATGGAACTAATATTTGAAAGCGCCTCTTCTACGGAAATATTCATTTGTTCAAGGAGGTCGGGCTGCATAATCGACTGGATAGCGGCGAGATAAAGCTTGGTGGCAATCTGCGTATTAAGGCCCTCTCTGATTCTCCCCTTTTTAATTCCCTCTTCCAGATTTTCAGCAATATTTTTCATGATCTGCACTTGCCGGAATCGTTCAATCTCTCGCCACAAGTCGGGAATATCCTGTTTGATATCGGCGGGGAAGCGATTATTCATAGACGACCGGAGGCGGGTGATTTCCACGACAAGCACTTCAAACCGCTCGACAGGGTCGGAAATGGTCTTTTTCTTTTCTTCAAAAAGGCGGGCCATTTCCTCCTGAAATTGACCAAGGACCTCACAGGCGACTTCTTCCTTGCCGGCAAAGTGCTTGTAAAGCGTTTTCTTGCTAATTCCAAGGTCAGAAGCAATCTCATCCATAGTTACCTTACGGTAACCGTATGTAAAAAAACGCTTTTTTGCTGTATCTATAATTCTTTTTCTCATCAAATCCATGGAAACTTAAAACACCCTCTCGGTTTTTATAGTTTATATATATTCCTGCCGTCTGCACAAGTCAAGGGAAAACTCAAATTACCGTTTTTTTTGATCATTAAACTTCCCATGCACTTCACAAAAAAATAATCCCCAAATGAGCAGTTGCCCATGAATTTATAGTGTAACAGATCGGCTTCACAGCGCTTTCAAAAATCCCTCTTTCAGTCATAGCTTAAACGGGCATTTTTTTGGAAGCGCTCTGCCAGCAAGAAGTTGCGCCGGAAAACATGACCCAACTGCCCTTTCATGGAATAATATTTTTTCTACTGTTGACTCTTACTATTTCCTGTGCTTAGATGATATGTAAAAAAGCAATAGAAAGGAGTATTTATGATTAAACGCAGTTTGATAGTTTTACTGGGGGTGACTTTTCTAATTAACTTTAACGGCTGCCGGGGTTCAAGTGTAGTGCTCAAAAAACCGGCAACTCCCATTAAGCGGGTCGCCATTGCATCTTTCACTGTAAGTGATTGGGGAGGCAGCGTAAAAAGCGGCAGTGTTGGAAGTAACTCCGTTTCCAACCTTATCAACGGAACCCTTGGAAAGCTGGTGAGTTCAACGGAAAAGAGTCTTTCCAAACGGTTCAAGGTAAAAAGCGTTAAAAAATTCATAACCAACAAGACCTACCAGAAACTGGGCTCTGAAAAGGTTCTCACAGTTTACACACCGGTGCTGAGAAAGAAATCCATGCCCGTTTTCACAACCGTCAGCAGGGAATTAAAGGGCGGCATGATCAAACCTGAAACAGCCAAGGCTCTTTGCAAGACACTTAAGGTCGATGCGATCGTACTTATTTTCTCCGAATGGACAGTCAAGCAAGGAGGCTTTATTCCCATAACAAAGGCTGTATCCAAGAATGTTTTCACCATGTGGGACCGTGACGGGAATATAATCGCCAGGAAGAGAATCGACAAGATGGGGACAAAAACCCTGGGCGCCATGGGAATCAAGGCTGTAAATGAAGATACTATCAATGAATGGGGTGATACATCCAGACAGTCCCTTGAGCAGATCATACTATCTAAAGAAGTATCGGGGCTTACCCGTTAAAAATAAAAGATAAATAAAGCCCGAATATTTCCATTTGTTATTGATAAGGCGCATCACCCAATCAGGTGATGCGCCTTTTTTACAGGACAAAGCATTTCATAAATCAATCACTCCACCGCAGGCAGCGGGATATATGCGCAGAAACTGCCTTCCCGTTTTATCGCGGCAATCCGCGGGGAATGCACCCGCCAGAGGCTCAAACTCTTCTTCATTTTGCCGGCAATATGTGTAATAATTTCTATGATGCGCGTCATTAAGAAGGAGGTCTCAGGATAATGGTTCACAAAAGTCTGCGTAAATCTATCGTTCTTCTTTCCGGCGGTCTCGACTCGACGGTTGCCTTTAAAAAAGTCTGCGATGAAACCCATGTTATTCTTGCTATTAGCTTCAACTACGGACAAAGATCCGCAGAAAAGGAGATTGAAGCTGCAAAAAGAATCTGTCGGCAGTTTTCAGTCAACCATCAGGCAATCAGCCTTCCCTGGCTGAGAGACATTACCAATACCTCGCTCGTGGACAGGGAAAAAAATGTGCCTCAACTGAGGGAAAGCGAACTGGACAATGCAACCGGCAAAGCGCATGAGTCAGCTCAGGCAGTATGGGTTCCCAATCGTAACGGCATCTTCATTAATATTGCCGCCGCCTTTTGTGAATCCATGGGCGCAGAACTCCTGGTAACCGGTTTTAATGCGGAAGAAGCGGAAACATTTCCCGATAACTCTCCCCGGTTTATCGGGGCCATCAATGACTCTCTCCACTTTTCTACGTTAAAAGATATTGAAGTGGTAAGCCCCACTCTCGGTTTTGACAAGGCAGGTATCGTACAATTGGGGATCGAGATAGGCGCTCCCCTGGAAAAAATCTGGAGTTGCTATGAAGATGGTGACAGAATGTGCGGCAAGTGTGAATCCTGTATGAGACTAAAACGCGCCCTCTCGGCAAGCGCTTCCGACCTTGAAAAAAAACTGTATCAATAAAAAATAAGCGAAATTATTTGTATAAAAAAACCGGCGCAGGCTTTACCTTCGTCATCAGGGCGAAACTAAAAAATGAAACAGCTCTTCCTGGAAAGAGATTTTTCTGCCACAGGTGAGGCCGGGGGCGATGCAGGTGCTGTTAATATTGCCGAAGTTGTCAAAGGGCATATCCTTTGAGACATTACTGTCCCGGTAAGGGATAACGGATACTGCCATGACATTATATCAAATCCAAGACAGCCGGTACGCCTTCAAAGCGATAAATTGGGCTTCAGAGTTTCACAAAGGGATCAAGGCAAGGAGGAAAAAGGATAGATCCGTCACTTAAAGATGGTTTTGGCAAGTTTTTTGCATCTCTTTTAGACTAGAAAGCAGGGTTTTACCGGTAAATCTGCCGATAAGGAGGTAAACCATGAGCCTGAAAGAGATAGTTGCTGTATTAATGGAGTCTCCATACTACTTTACCGTCCCCTTAAGGACACGCCTGAAAGAAGTGAAGCTCATTCTCAAGTATGGGAGGCCTGACGCGAGGCTGTCCTAAGCTTATAATCTTGTATTTTTTTCACATGGCGGGCAAAAAAGACACACTGCAGGCAATCCTCATCTTCCAATCAGCTTTACAATCCCCAAAAACAAATCAACCGGGTTCTGTCAGCTTTTTTTATAGTGGAGAATGTTTTATATTTTCTCTAAATTCAGCAGGAAATCCCATGTATAGATTTGATGGGAAGAAGAGGCTATCTTAAGTAAATTATCAAGCTTCTCACAATCTTTGCGCTCCCACAGGGGCAAGGCAAGATACCATTTATCAAAATCCCTGGGATATTTCTGACGATAAGCGGCTATTTTAGTCAAAATACCGAAAGCAAGGCTCCTGAACCCTTCATCCTTTAGGTCCCGCCTTCTCTTTCTGGCATGGAGCCTTACCTCGTTAACAAGATAATCGAGAACATATTCAAGGTCCTTTAAAAGTTCATTCTCATGAGCCTTGTAAAAATTTTCGATCAATTCCACAGCCACGCCGGCCATATAACTTCTGAAAATAAGGACAGGAATCATATGATCATCTTCCTCAGGCTTTCCACCGGGAAGTTGAGCGCCAACTTTAAGCAGCGCATCAGCCAGGCCCGCATCGACGGACTCATAAAAACGCTTTTTTTCATCATCAAGCGCCTTGTACCACTTACTTTTACTGCGTGGATGCTTAACATAATGGTCATGAATATTGTCTAAAATGCGTGCGGCAATCTTTCTCTCCTTTTCAGAATAGCCCTCAAGATTAGAGGAAATTTCCACAATGGTTTTGTCAATCATGTAATGTTGCAGCCTGACCGCATCACCAGGTTTACCCTGACGGATATTTTCAAGGCTGCTAATGGTTGCCGCAGCCATAAAATCACGATAAAAAGTGATCGCCTCTCTCGACTTTTTATCTTCCAGCAATGTGAAGGGAATGCCTTCTTTGGTTGTGCTTGCACAGGCAGAGAGAATCAAATGAGTTAAGACAACTAAAAAAATCAACTTTACCTTTTTCATTAGGGCTCCACCACATTAATAAACAAATTTTAAATCAATTTCTCGATAATCAGTAAAATTCCCTCTTGCCCGATCAGAAATTTTTATCAGCTATTTCTGCCTGGAATGGCGCAAAGGAATTGTCATTTCGACTCGGAGATATCTGATCGGAGAACTCTGTCCGGAGGTTTCCGAGAGGCACGAGGAGCAACCCTTGTCCTGAATGCAGTGAGAGATCCTAACGGTTTCTCTCTCACCCGAAATGACAGTTCCTACAATTTCCCAAAGGGACAGTACCGGGTAAATTTGATTTTTTTCATTCCACCCCTTGAATAAAGTATCCCCACAAATGGGGACGACAGCCTGACTAAAGAAGCCCGATCTTTTCTTCTCTCATTTTGATTGATGAAACCATACTATGTTTATAGCACAATATGCGCTAATTGTCGCGGCAGATATTGCGGCCCTTTTGCAGCTAAATATATCCTTTGCCGGCCGCTTGTAAATAGTGATGCCATATGATAGCCTTCAAGCGTAGTGGACTTATAAACTTTTTTTCCAAATGACTGTGAAGAGCCCGGAAATTTATAAAGATGCCTGAACAATTAGAAAAAAAATCGAAAAAGAGCATTTCATCACATATCAGGTCCTCCCGCAAAGAGATAACCATTCTTTTTACCGACATTGAAGGCTCCACTCAATATTGGGATAAAAGCGGTGACATTGAAGGGAGGTTAATGGTAGACCGCCATAATCGTCTTCTATTTCCTGTCATTAAGAAATTCAGGGGAACCATTATCAAGACCATAGGAGACGCTATTATGGCCTCCTTCAAAAAGCCGAAAAAAGCAGTGGAAGCGGCCATCGCCATGCAGCAGATCCTTGAGAAAGAACGGCAAAGCGATGATACCTTCACGCTGAAAATAAGAATAGGCATTCATACGGGAAGTGCGATCGTTGAAAAAAATGACGTTTACGGAAACGTTGTCAACGTTGCCGCCAGAATAGAGAGTCAAGCCGGAGGCAGTGAAATTCTACTTTCACACAGCGCTTACGAAATGCTGAAAGAGAAGGCGGGCAAATTCAAACGTCTTAAGAGCTTTGAGGCAAAGGGGAAAAGGGGAAAGATCAGAATCTACAGTTGTGACTGGCAATCTCATTCCAGCCTGATAGCGGACATCAAAATCAAAAACCTCCTTCCCGTGGCAAAAAGGCAAAAATTTGAACTGCTGCTCTACCTCTTACTGACAATATCCGCCTCATACATGGTTTATATAAAATATATTCGTTATTTTCTTATGGATCATGAGCCTATCGCCTATGCAGCGCTCAATCCCGCCGGGCTGTATGAGCATCCCTTCTTATTAATCCTAATTACCTGTTTTTTTACCATTGCAATCTCGTCTATCCTGTTTTTACTGCTGAGGAGAAAAAGGCTCCCCCTGCCCCTATTGCATTTTCTAAAAGGCTGCTACGGCGCATCAGCGCTTTTCATTCTCTTTTATATGCTCTTTTCTCTCTTGCCTCTGCACAAAATGTTACCGCTAAATATCAACAGCCATTTAAATAAGGTCATCCATCAATCTCAATATCTTCTCGTTGAGGTCATCGAACAGAAGACTCATATAAAAAACACCCCTTCTCTTGAGGGGGAAAACATAAAAGAAGTAAAGAAAGGAACCCTGCTTCTCCTCGTCGATATTGCAAGAAAAGGGAATATTACCTGGAACAAGGTTCCCGTAAAAAGCAAGGAATACGGCTGGTTGCCCCGCATAATCCCGCCTGAGATCGGTGTGCCGGCCAAAAGGATTTCACTGACAAAAAAGTTTTACTTTCGTCATATTGACCTCTACACACTTATTTTCCCGCTCCTCGGTTTTATCTGGGGAATCATCAGTTTCAAAATCAGGCCCATCTAAAACCTGCCTGCCGGACAGAATAATCTCTTCAACGGGAAATTTGAGAATCCCGGCCAGCGCCGAGCATGGATCAGGACTATCCCGGCATAAGAAGGAAGCATATGCCGGAGGGCCGCTTAAGGTTCGGACTTTTTTATCTTCCCTGAAGTCGCAAGGTTTTCAAAGCATTGCCATAGCCTGCCCTTCAATGCTTTTCAAGGTCATTTTAAAGCCCTCCGAAGGGACAGGCCCGCTGAAAAAATAACCCTGTATTTCTTCACAACCCAAATCTTTTACAAAGTTAAAATGATCCAATGTTTCCACACCTTCGGCAACAATTTCCAGATGAAGGCTTTTTGCAAGCGCAACAATAGCAGTCGTCAGGGTGGCGCTCTCGCTGCTGACAGTCACATCTTTAATAAATGCCCTGTCCACCTTAAGAATATCTATAGGGAAACGGGTAAGATGGCTGAGAGAGGAGTACCCTGTTCCAAAATCATCGAGAGCGAGTTTAACACCCAGCGCTTTGAGTTCCTTGAGTGATGCTACCGCCCTGTCCACATCATCTGCAAGGAGGCTCTCCGTCAACTCGATCTCCAGTAACGAAGGCTGCAATCCGCTGATTTCCAATGTTTTTTTTATATTATCGACAAGACTGTTGGAAATAAACTGACACATGGAAAGATTAACGGAAACTCTTAAATTACCATACCCTTCATCATGCCATTTTTTTGTCTGGTAACAGGCCTCAAAAATCATCCAGTCTCCAACAGGCACCATAAGCCCCGTCTCTTCAAGAAGCGGGATAAACCTTGAAGGGGGAATAAGCCCCATTTTAGGGTGGTTCCATCTGAGCAAGGCTTCCATGCCGATGACTTCTCCCGTAAGGGTGTTCACTTTCGGCTGATAAAATATTACAAATTCCTTTTCCTCTACAGCATTCCAAAGGCCGATTTGAAGTTCCAGTTGCTCTGATGTGAGAGGACTCATGGTTCCTGAATAGAATTCAAACCTGTTTCCCCCCAGCCTCTTGGTATTTCTCATTGCAATATTTGCATTTTCCACCAGTCTTTCGGCATTGTCGATTTCTTCCGTAAAAAGGGCAAAACCGGCGCTGGAGGTAACAACAAGTTCCCTTTCCTCGTACCTGACAGGTTTTCGAACGTTTTTCATGATTCTTTCGGCAAGCATCTCCATGTTCTGCACCGTCAAAGCGCCTTCACATATAATAGCAAATTCATCACCACTCATCCTCGAAAGGCTATCTCTCCCACGGGTGCACTCCCTCAGACGCTTTACAATTTCAAGAATGACCCTATTTCCTGCATCATGACCGAGACTGTTGTTAATCATTTTAAGCCTGTCTATCCCCACATACATAACTCCCAGTAACTTTTCACCCTCCCTTTCAGCGCTAATTACTTTTAAGAGGTTCTCCATAAACATGATCCGATTGGGAAGGCGGGTCAAACCATCGTAATATTTGAAAAAACTGAATCCATACTTTCTTGATTGAAGTTTATTTTTTTCATTTGAACTGTCATGACTTTTGATAATGAAAAAAATCAGGAGATGTAAGAACAGAAGGAGGGCGATCAAAAAAGCAAGAACCTGTATCACTCTCCTGCTAATCATGGTTACAAGATAAGTAACATCCCGGCCAGCTTCCAGCACACCACTAACAGAGCCGTCCCCTGGGCTTCGGATAGGCATGAAGAGAGAAAAATGATTGACTTCCACCTTTGTGCCGGAAAAAAGAAAGGGAGAGGGAAAAGAAAGCAGATGGCCCGAACCGGCGCCGGCAGCAGCAAGACGAAAATGCTTGTTTCTGCTCACAGGGGCGGTTTCCTCCTTGCCCTCCGCGGGAAACAGTCTTGTTCCATCAAGCCGGTAAATCTTTATCCAGTCAGCGCCTGAAGATTTACTTATTTCTCCTATTTCAAGAACAAATTCTTTTGACGACAGGCCAAATTTATCACCATATTTATCGTAAATACGGGAAATATCCTTAAGAACCGGTTGATAGGATCTGCCCAGACTCTCTTCAATAGACTGGTTGATCATATTTTTTGTCAGGATAACTGCCGCCATGACAAATATAATGATTCCAATGGTACTGGTAATCCAGTAAGTGCCTTTCATATTCACCGCCACAAAAACATTCCCCTTAACGCAGAAAACTGTAAGGATGGATTCATCAGGAAATCAACTTATTAATAACTATATAACAGAATTTTAAGGTAAAGAGAACTTTTGTTTACAAATTACTAAACACCCCGCCGCAAGCAGCGGGGTATGAGCGCCAAGTCAACCTTCCCACCTTATGCCCACAAAGGGGGGAATTCACCCGGCAGAGATTCAGATATAGGAATCCGGCAAAAGAGAGTAAAGTAATTTAGTCCTTAAAAGACAGTATTTTAAAGCAGCTCTCCCTGCCTATTCTCAACAGGCTGCCTTTCGCATAAACCCCTTTTATCTGAACAATATCTCCGCGCCTCAGGTCATCAAAATGGCCATTTTTTTCCGATTTATCACGGTTTAATCTGCCAAGCTGTATGCGCCCCCTATGGCCGCAGAGAAAAACTCTCTTTTCCCCCTTCATGACCAGAAGATCACTAACCACTCTGAATGTTTCATCCTTCCCGTCACGGAAAAGGTCCCTCAGTGAAAGGCCGTCTTTCCTGATGACAAGGCAGGAGAATTTGAGACTTGATTTTTCAAAGGCCGTCCTTTTATCTATCTCTTCAACAATTTTGGGAGGCTGCCAGCCATAAACCTCATGGCACCAGTCTTTTTTATTCTCCAGGGCCAGGCAGGGTCCGGAGTCCAGGCAGGGTGAATAGAGAGTGAGTTCTCCCTTTTTTATTATTTCGTCCCTCATCCTTAGCAGGTCCCTGGAAGCATCTCTGAGGGCCGGCTCTATGATAAGAAGAGCGCCCTCTTTTTTCAGATATCTTTCTGCTATATTTTCAATCATTGTCATTCGGCAGTCAATCCTGCCATCACCCTCTCCTGTCTCGACAAGCGAATTGGACATGACAACAAGGTCATACTTCCTCATACCCGGACTGTCGGGCGCCATCTGATGAAGATCCACTTTTACCGCAGTCAGACTAAAGTTAAAATGCCCTTCTTCTGAATAGAAAGATTCATATCTCCTCCAGAGTTCTTTAAGGAACACTTGAGCCTCATGGAGATTTTCCTTTACCCTGTCTGCCACTTTGATTGAAACACCTTTAATCTCCCCTTTCACAGCAAGATGTTGAAAGAAAAAATTGATAAACCCGGCAGAGGCCGTGCCCGGACCGGAACCAAGGTCGAGAAGCGATATCTCTTCAGTACGGGCTTTTAGCCGGGGATGCAAAAAAAGTTCAACAAGCGGTATCTCTATTTTTAGTAGGTTTGCAGGGACAAAATAGGCCATGTACGCGGCCATGAGTAAACTGTCTCTCAGGTAATCATCAGGCCGGGCATCCTGTCTTTTAGTAAAATAGTCGGAAAGCTCCTTAACCTTGAGCGCAAGTTTTTTAAATTCTCTCGCACTGAGAGGGTCTTCTTTTTTGAGACCGAGAAGATTTTTTACCCTTTCTTCAATTAACTGTTCCGCAATAGAAGGGAATGTAAGCATCTTTTAAAATACACTTCTTGTCATTTCGAGGGGAGGGAGAAATCTTTTTCCAGAATAGTATTGAAATACCTATAAGATTCCTCACATACGCCGGCAATGGCATTCATACTTTTACAGGAGCCGTTTTTCATCAGTTTTATTTAATTATCAGGGCAAACCCCATGTTCATGCATCAGCCCTTATCCTGTTGACAGCCGCCGCAATTTCATGAAGCCTCGGCAGCGCCAGGGTCCCCACCTTCCAGGGGGAAAGAATATCGAGCCCTTTCTCTTCCACATCTTTTAAGGTAAGCTTTAACCCTTCCACCAGTCCCGGTGACGAGGAAGCATATTTTTTTGCATAATATAGGATCATTAATCCGATGGTCCTTGTCTGGTCAATATGAACGAGTTGCTCCACCGATGAAAGGTCGATGCGGTGTTCACCAAAGAGGAGAGTACTCATTTCCGGCGTGTCGATTTTTACCTCTTTTTTTCCCCGCCTGGCGCTAAGCCTTTCAAGGGGCGGTTTTCGTTTATTCATGCTCTCGACAGGCGTCAACGCAGGAGCAGGGCTTACATTCAACCTTTCCGGTGCGAGAGAGTGAGCCTTTTCAGTCACATCAAGGGGCGCGTAGGTATCCATCATGATAACGTGATCACTCACCTCGAAATAATCACCGGAGCCTCCCATGACGATAACCGTCGACAGGCCGCAACATTCATAAAGCTCGCGCACCCGCTGTATAAAAGGTGTAATAGGTTCCCTGTCAGGTGAAACAAGAGCCTGCATCCGCTCATCCCTGATCATAAAATTAGTAGCCGACGTATCTTCATCGATGAGCAACAGCCCTGTCCCACCTTCAAGGGCTTCCATAATATTGGCCGCCTGAGAAGTAGAGCCGCTGGCATTATCCGTTGTAAAACCGGTCGTATTCCGGCCGAAAGGAAGATTGTCAATAAAGGGACTGATATCGACTCCCCATATTACCCGTCCATCTTCGGCCCGTACCTTTACAGCGGTTTCTTCCGTAACGACAAGTTCCCTTCCGTCACCGGGAATATGGTCATAAACCCCCCTCTCCAGAGCATGAAGCAACGTTGACTTGCCATGAAAACCACCACCCACAATAAGCGTTACCCCCCGGGGGATGGCCATCCCCCCTATTTCTCCCCTGTTCGGCAGCTTTACTTTTTTCAATAAACTTTCAGGCGGTTTAAAGGGGAGGGCTCCCTCTGCAAGGGGACTGTCATCGATACCGCTCCTCCTTGGCAAAATAGAGCCTTCGCCAACAAAGGCAATGAGCTTATTTTCCCTTAGCCAGTTTCTTAAAAAATGCTGATCCTCGACAGACTCAACATGGCATGCCATATGACGGGGATCGAGATTTGAAAAAACAAGCCCCCTGTCGACAACAAGGGGAAGTTCGTGAAAAAAGACCTTTTGTGCCTCTTTCCCGAGAATCCTCCTGCCATCAGCAGGCAGACCAATGGTAATTCTGGCCTCCACACCGGCAGGGGAAAGATTAACGGCATTTCGTATCAGCACCTGCTGGTTGCCCGACGCAATATCGACCTGCCCGCTTTTCCCCGTCCCCCTTCCTCCCCTGACAAACTCCCTGACGGCACGGAGGGCAGCCCGTCCGATATAATCCTGAAGGGCCTTTTTCCTTATCGGTGAAGACCAGAGTTCTTTTGGGAATTTAGATATTTGGGAAGGAACTTTAATGCTGACGCGGGAGGGGGCCGCAAAGGGGTCCCCCTGTACATGGTCAATGGAAAGGGTATAGGAACCGAAGCTGTAGACACCCTCTATCTCTTTGTATGCCTTATAGCCTCTGCCGTCAATTTTTCTTAACAATGCGTCAAGATCTTTCACGGCAGCCCCCTATAAAAAATTTTGCCGACAGACAGTTAAACCTGGAAGCCAAGATCCAACTGCCCTTTCCAGGCTAATGGGTACAACTATTTTTTCTCAGGAGATTCCATCATCTCCATGAGAACATCACCCGTTACAAAACCGGGAACAAGACGGCCGTCAGGCAGGATGATTGCGGGAGTACCACTAATGCCGAGCTTCTTTGCCGTCTCTATATTATTGTCAACCTCTTTCGTATCGCACTTTGCCTTGGGAAGGGACTTTCCTTCGAAGGCCTCATCGAGCATTTTCAGTGAGTTTTCACAAAGAACGGTTTTAGACTTTTCATAGGCTTCGGGGTGCATTGGAAGCGGGAAGAGCTTGATATAAAAAGCGACATCATTCCTTTCCTTTATAAGCTTCTTGATTTCACCATGAAGCTTGCGGCAGTAAGGACAATCGGGATCATCGAAGACGATAAACTTGTTCTTTGCCTTCTTGTTGCCCATGAGCATCGTTCCCGTAAGAGGCACATCCTTGAGATCGATCTTTCTCATTTCCGGCTGTTTTCCTATATTTTCAACAGGAATGAAATTTTGAATAAGGAGAACATGCTTTTTGGCGTAGTCCAGATGGACACGAACAGACTTTCCGTTCATTAAACCGTCAATTTGCCATATCCCCTTGGCAGGCGATTCGGATATTTTGACATTCTCGAGTTTAAGCATATCTTCCGCCTCTTTCGGCGTAAGAGAATGGCAGGAGGAACAGTCCATACTGCAGCCCGGAGGCCCCTCAAAAGAAAAACCCCCTGTTGGAAAAAAGAAAAGACTAAAAACAAGCATTGGAATCGACAAAAATTTCATTTAATTACCCCTTTAATAAATTAATAGAAACCTAGTATAGGGTATGGATTTCAGATATTCAAGCCTAAAGCTTCTTCCGGCAATATTTTAGGATATATTTATATTTGGTTTGACAAGCCATATTTAATCCCCTAAATTAAAACCACGACGATGAATACAAAAAGATCCATAGGCATATTCGATTCGGGTATAGGCGGCCTCACCGTTCTTCACAGTATCATTGCCGCCCTTCCCCATGAAAATACAATTTATGTAGGTGATACGGCAAGGGTGCCTTACGGCACCAAATCTGCCGGAGCCGTAACACAGTATTCCCTTGAAATAAGCAAATTTCTCAACAGCCAAAAAGTTAAAGCCCTTGTCGTTGCCTGTAATACGGCATCAGCAGTCGCCCTTCCAAAGCTTAAAGAGGTTTTCAATCTCCCCGTCATCGATATGATCGGTCCCGCCGCAAGGAAAGCAGCCCGCTCCTCGCCTGCCGGGAAAATAGGAATTATCGGCACGGAAGGAACGATCAGGAGTGGGGCCTATGAAAAAAACCTGAAAGAAATTAAGGCCGGCATATCCATTATCAGTTCATCATGCCCCCTTTTTGTCCCCTTGGCGGAAGAAGGCTGGACAGATAACGACATTGCCCTCATGACAGCAACACGCTATCTTCAAACCTTTAAAGAGAGCGACATTGATACCCTTATCCTGGGATGCACTCATTACCCGCTATTCAAGGAAACCATCAGAAAAGTAATGGGCCATGACGTGGTCCTCGTTGATTCCGGCGAAGAAGCCGCCTGCGAATTAAAGGCGCTCCTCAAAAAGAGGGGAGAGAAGGAAGAAATTGGAACCGTAGAAAGAAACTACTTCGTTACCGACACGCCTGATCGTTTTTTAAAGCTTGGAAAAGACTTTCTCGGTCAAAACATCGATGCAGTCAGTCACCTGGATATCCCCTGATATTATTTTACTCTTCAGCTTTTTTTACTGAAAGCAGCATCCCCTTTATTTCCTTAACCTCGACTTTTTCCCCTTTTTCTATGATTTCATCACTCTTTGCTTCCCAGAGTTCACCATGAACAAAGACCTTTCCCCGCTTGTCTATAACGGTTCTTGCCTCACCCACAAGCCCTATCAAACTCTCAAGACCCGTCGCTACATGCCTGGAGAAGGTTTTTACGGCCATGGTAATAACAAAGATAAAGATCACTGAAAGCGCTGCTACCGTTGAAAAGATAACAACGTAGGAGACCCTGAGAAAAGGGGCCGACCTTTCAAAAAGCATGAGGGAGCCCAGAAGAATGGCGCCGATTCCTCCCATCGTAAGCAAACCATAACTGATAACCATGAGTTCAAGAAAAAGAAGCACAATACCGAGAACAACAAGAAGTACGCCTGCATAGTTAACGGGGAGGGTTTGAAAAGCAACAAAGGCAAGAATAAGAGAAACACCTCCGACGACTCCGGGAAAAATAAGGCCCGGATTGGATAGTTCAAGATAAAGGCCGAGAAAACCAACCATCATCAGAATATAGGCAATATTGGGATCACTTATGGTACTCAGAATTTTCTGGCGAAAATCCATTTCCAGATATTTTCGCTCTGCATCTTTTAAGGCCAGCGTCACTTTCTTTTCATCGGCCAGGAGAACTTCCTTCCTTTCGATTTCTTCAATTAATGCATCCAATGTGGGAGCAACAATATCGATAACTTTCAGTTCCTTTGCCTTATCAGCCGTAATAGAGACACTTTCCCGAACAGCCTTTTCAGCCCACCTGGCATTTCTCCCTTTTTTTTCCGCTATCCCCCTTGCATAAGCGGCGGCGTCATTTTCTATTTTTTTCATCATTGTTTCATCCGCCTTCTCTCCGCCAACGCCAAGATTAACGGGATGAGCGGCGCCGATATTGGTTGCAGGCGACATGGCCGCCACATGGGCAGCCATGGTTATCATCACCCCCGCAGAAGCGGCCCTTGCGCCACCGGGGTGAACATAGACGATAACAGGCACCGGCGAATTGAGGATATCCTTCACTATGGAACGCATGGCAAGATCAAGACCTCCCGGTGTATCAAGTTCGATGACAAGCGCCAGAGCGCCGTCTTTTTCCGAAGCCTCGATAGATCTTGAGATAAACTCGGCAACAATGGGATTAATAATACTATCAACCTTAATAAGGTTAATATGGCTTTGGGAAGATAAAGCAATTGCAGGAAGAAGGAGGAGTGCAAATAAAATAAAATGGCGTGCCTTTTTCAGAAACATAGTTTTCCCATAACTAAAGGGTAACATTCTTTATATTCTCTAACAGTATAGCACCCTGTTAATTGCTGTCAAGAAAGCACAAACATACACGTTAATAGGTCTCTCACTTTAACCAAAAAGAAAAACGTGTTAGGATGAGCTGAGCAGGCAGGGAGGCACTCATTTCAAAAAAAAGAGGCTTTAAGAGGTTTAGCATACTTTTCTTTGCCCGCTAACAAAAGTACATTTGTCTATTAAAATTACAAACATTAACTTCAGAGGCAACATTTCATCATTTCAGAAAAGCCGTGACAAAATATGCTTAATATCCTCATAATCGAACCCTACTTGACAGGTTCCCACGCAACCTGGGCCAAAGGCTATCAAAAGTTCAGCGCCCACAAAGTCGAGATTTTAGGACTCCAGGGCCGCTACTGGAAATGGCGCATGCATGGCGGCGCCGTTACACTGGCAAAAAAGTTCATGGAGGGAGACTGCAAACCCGACCTCATCCTGGCAACAGACATGCTCGACGTAACGACTTTTTTAAGTCTCACAAGAAAGCGAACAAATCATGTGCCGCTGGCCCTCTACTTTCATGAAAACCAGCTTACCTATCCCTGGTCTCCCCATGACCGGGATATCATCCACAAACGGGACAGGCACTACGGTTTTATTAATTACAGTTCAGCTCTCGCGGCAAATACGGTCCTCTTCAACTCAGACTACCACAAAGAAAGTTTTCTCTCGGAACTGGTCCCTTTTCTAAAACACTTTCCCGACTATAATGAACTCGAAACCGTTGAAGAAATCAGAAAAAAAAGCTCGGTCCTCCATCTCGGCCTCGACCTGTCATCTCTCGATCGCTACAGAATAAGGAAGGACTCCGGTAACGAAAAAACGCCTCTCATTCTCTGGAACCACAGATGGGAATATGATAAAAACCCCATCGGCTTTTTCAATGCCCTTTATCTTCTTGCTGACAATGGAGTCGATTTTCAGTTGGCGATTGTTGGCGAAAATTTCAGAAAAAGGCCCGGTGAGTTTAAAGCGGCTAAAGAGAGACTCGGCAGAAGGGTTGTCCAGTATGGCTATGCCAAAAGCTTTGAAGAATATGCAAGTTGGTTATGGAAGTCAGACATTATGCCCGTCACATCAAATCAGGATTTTTTCGGCGGGAGCGTCATCGAGGGAATCTATTGTAACAGTTATCCCCTCCTGCCGAAGCGCCTCGCCTACCCTGAGCATATTCCCCAAAAGCGCCATAGTGACTTTTTCTATGACGATTTTAACCATCTGGTCACAGGCCTTGAATGGTTAATCAAAAATATTGCTCACGTCCGCCGGCAAAATGTGGCTGGATTTGCAGAGAATTACAAGTGGGAAAAAATGGCGCCTCTTTATGATGAAACATTTGATTTAATTAGTAAAGAATCCACACCAAAGGACGTGGCCTTGCTTGAGCCCTAAAAGGGCTTGATTTTCTTTCCCGTTAAAAGGCAGCCGAGTGTAGCCGTTGACTGAGGATGAAGGGCACAAACTGTCTGAGGGAAGCGAGTTTTTGTGCCCAACCAAGGCAACGGTGGAAGGAGGGGAGTCCCGCCTTGGCGGGACCAGGTTTTAGGGCGGCCTTTCTTTTGTTACTTTTCTTTGTACCCTCAAGGGGCATAAATCCAGCAAAAGAAAAGTAAAATTATTATGGCATA
>JAOUBX010000015.1 GCA_029860075.1 Deltaproteobacteria bacterium
TCCTTCAGCAGAGATGATGTCACCGCTTTGATAGGAGCTACCGTTAAGTGTGGAAGATGAGCTTTCCAGGTTGATATCCATCACCGTAATATTAGCCGCAACATCAATGTTGTAATAGCTGTCTTCCTCAACGCCCGTTAAGGTGATGACTGGCGCTGTTTTGTCAATGGTGAAGACAACGGTACTGGTCACTTCGTTCCCTGCAAGGTCGGATGCAGATGCCGACAAGGTATACTCTCCCTCAACATTGATGACCGTGCCTCCAGTATAAACCTCACCATTGAGTGTCACCATCTGCGCTGAAAGATGTGCATCTGAAACAGATACATTCGGTGTTACATCAGAGGTGTAATAGATTCCATCATTAACGCCTGTAACAGCGATCTCAGGGTTTGTCTTATCTATTGTAAAGCCAACGGTACTGGTCCGCTCATTCCCGGCAAGGTCTGTTGCTGTAACTAAGAGAACATAGTCACCCTCATTACTGATGACGGCGCCCTCAACATAGGTCTGGCCGTTCAGTGCAATTGTCGATCCCGAGAAGTTTGAATCGGTAACTGAAACAGCCGGTGTCAGGTCTGTGTTGTAATGACTGCCGTCTTCAATGCCCGTTAAGGTTATGGATGGCGCTGTTTTATCAATGACGAAGGTCATTGTTTGAACCGTCTCGTGCCCGGCATGGTCTGTTCCCTTGACAGAGAAAGTGTAGCTGCCATCTTCACTGATAACGCTCCCTTCGGTGTAGGGCTGACCATTCAGGGTGATGGTTGTACCTGAAAGGTTCGCATCGGTCACCGAAACAGAGGGTGCTACATCGGTATTGTAGTAGCCGCTGTTTTCAACCCCCGTTACAGCAACTACGGGAGCAATCGTATCCTTCACAATATTGAGGGTAGCTTCACTACTTTCGTTTCCAGCTCTATCCGTCACCTTAACGGACAAGGTGTTGCTGCCCTCGGCAAGGATGATTCCCTCTACCGTAAAGACGCCGTCCTGACCAACTGCAGCGGTGTAAACCATTGAACCAAGAACAACAGTGACCCTACTTCCCGCCTCGGCAGTGCCTGAGATAAGCGCCCTGTCTGCATCGAGGTAGCTGCCGTCTAAACCGGCAGCAATGGCCGCCCTTTCCGGAGCTGTTGTATCGATTGTAAAACTCACACTATCCGTCGTCCCGAGACCGGCTTTATCGACTGCCTCGACAGAAAGGGTATGACTTCCCTCACTACTCACCGGCACAACGCCGCCTGTTGTCAAAACCGTTGAGCCATCAAGCTTGACAAGGATGCTGTCAATATTCGTATCCTGTGCAGATACAGCTATTGAAAGGCTGCTGTTATAGTAACTCCCACTGGTAACACCGGAAAAGGTTACCGAAGGCGGAGTCTTGTCGATGACGAAGGAAACAGCGCTGCTGCTTTGGTTGCCCCATTGGTCCGATGCCGACGCAGTAAGCGTATAACTTCCCTCACCTGTTATAGGCGACCGGTCATAGGCTGCCCCATTGAGTGTTATCGTTTGAGCAGAAAGATTGGCATCCGTAATAGAGATGGATGGCGTAAGCTGAGAGGTATAATATTTTCCCTCTTCCACACCGGCAATTGATATAACCGGCTTAACATCATCAACAGGCGTTACATTTGCAATCACACCTGTGCTCTCACCTGACGTACTGAAAGCCTTGACCTTGAAGCTATAAGCCACTCCGCTTTCAAGACCGGAAAGCTCAGTTCCTGTTGCCGCCGGATTATTGATTGTCTGAAGAAGGTTTTCCGATGCTGCATATAACTGGTAGATTTTATAGCCCGTAGCATCACTTGAAGGTGAAGGCGTCCAGGAAAGCTGAATAGTTCCGCTTTCATCACCGACTTTATCTGTTGCCGTCATATTGCTTACATCTTGAGGCGCCAGGTTAATATTTAGAGGAATAAGGGCTCCCTCGTTGCTGCTTATTGTAAATTTATTCTCACCGTTTAGAAGAGCAACATCCGAGAGTGTTACCAAAATATTATCGGCGACAACGTCATTTCCAACGGCAACTTTAAAATGTGCCACAGATCCGCCTGTGCCGTTTGGCAGCGTTGCGCCGTTTGTATGTGCAAAGGTGTAGAGGGCACTCCCATTCTTAACAGTCTCATTATCCATAACAAGCACACCGTTAGAGCCGGCACCTGCGGTAAAGTAGCTCCCGATGTGAGACGTTGAACTCAATACATCTGCCGTCAAAAGAGGGCTGCCAACGACAACATGAGAAGGCTCTCCCTGGGTCAGGTCGGAAAGACCGGAAACATTAGCCTCCCCGGCTTCCATATTCAGCCTAAATTGTACGGCGCTCAATCCTTCATGAGGAATACTGCTAACGACAATATCGAACCAGAGGCTTTCCCCCGGTTTAACACTATCAGAAGAAGGAACGACCTTGATGGTAGCCGCATGGGAAAAGCCTGCAAAAATAAAAATGGAGAATATCAGTAAAATCCAGTTTCGCCAAAGGCCCTTCATTCCTTTCATAATAGTTCCCTCTCTTTTACTCCTACTTTAACTCATAACACGATCTTATGATTTTTCACCTTTTCATCCCCGCCCCTTATTGTCACACAGTCTCTCATTGAACATCTGTCCTTCCATATTCAAGGGCAAACTTGGAAAACTCACGCACATCCACCTTACCTTCCGTATCGGTAACAAAGTTGTAATCAGGGTTGTAATTGGCATCATCCGGCAGTGAGCGGTATTGCTCTCTGAATAAACCAAAATCATTGTCATCAACAATACTGTTTATATCAATGTCCGCAAAAAAACCCTTTTCCGGCTCAGCCACGTAAACAAGTCCGGAGTTTGCAGACATTTTTCTGAAATGAGTTAAAGTAAACAGGAGGTCGCCCCGGTACACTCTTAAGGTCAATCTCTCGGCCCCTGCCAGCTTCATCGATGTGCCGCTGCCGTCAAAGAGGTTATTCATATCAAGAAGTCCGGCAGACAAAGTCCCCCCTTCTCCCACAAATGCAGAAACAGGATAAAGGGAATTATCTGTCTCAATGATAACAAGGTCGCCTTCACCGGGCTTATCCGATGAATCGGAGGGCCTGACATAAACGGGGAAAACGGCCAGATCGTTAGAAAAGCTCTCGGCCACGCCTGTATTGTAGGTAAAGGGAGCAACCTTTGCCGCCGTTGTCACCTCAAGAACGATGGAATAGCTCACATCAGCGCTGTTTAGCGCATTTCGAGTAACGGCCCTCACATAATAGGTCTTTCCCGCCTCCAAACGGGCAACGGTAGCCCTCATGATGCCTTTAATCTTTGCCGCGTTTTTAATAGAAGGAGAAAGACCGGACATAGTCATTATCTCAATAGACGCATTAATAAGGTTCGACATGGAAGAATCCATTGCCACCTCAAGTTCCGGCTCGGCGTCGACATCCGTCATCCAGACAACAGAAAAAGACGAGGTTGTCACATCGGTTATCCTGACAGCAACCGTTTCGGGAGCGGAAAGAGAGGCTTCGGCTTTCATCAATAAGAGCGCTGCAAGAGAAAGACAAATTATTTTTTTCATTTTTCAGTCCGATTTAAAAGTATAATCCCGAATTTTTTGATGCTACTCAGCATTTAAACTAACTTTACAGAAGCATACAAAAAAAAGCTTGCACTATCTTGCGTTTTTATCGGACTAACTTGCGCTTTTATCGGATTTTTTTGCGCTTTTTTCGGACTATCTTGCTAATCCTGGCTGGTATTGAACTTTTGAAGGTAGGTTGTGGGATTGCAGCCCTCACTTTTTTTGAAGACCCGTTCAAAGTAGGTAATATCATTGTAACCAACTGCAAAACATATTTCTATAATCGTAAAGGGTGAAAACCTTAATAGCCTTTTTGCCTCCCGCAGCCTTATGCTGTTAAGGTATTTCTTATAGGGCATCCCTGCAAACTCGCTAAATTTCCTTGAAAAGTGATACTTGCTCATGGATGCAACATTGGCTACCAGTTCAAGAGGAAGTTCCTTGCTGTAGTTCTCATGTATAAATACCCTGGCCTTCTCGATTTTCTGGTAAACGCTTCTTTTATTCCCGTTTCTGGGTCGGCCACCTTTTCCCGTATCCAGTTTGTCTAACTGCGGCACCGACCTGAACCGTTCATTCTTCCAGATAGTTTCCAGAATTGTTTTTACACTTTTTATGATATCATCGGCCCGAAAAGGCCTTGAAAAGTAATCTCTGGCGCCAAGACGAAAAACCTTCATGCAAAGATATTCCGAACCTGATGATGCCACATATATTACCGGAATGGATGGTTTTGCCGTTTTCAGACTCTTTAAGGCGTCAAGACCTCGCTGCTCAGAAAAATCGTGGTCTATTATTGCAAGTGATGACTCGAGGTATGGATCTACAAAGATGTCTTCATAGGAAGGGGGAATTAATATTTCAAAGTCATCTCTCAGGTACTGCAAAATCGAAGCGCTATGTTCATTCCTGGCATTCGCAAACAGTATGGTATGCTCCATATAGGGAAACCTCAGCCTCTAATAATTTTATATACTCTCATCCTTCTTTCCACCAAAAAAGCCATGCAAGACAAACTGCTCTTTTTTTGAACTTGCCTATTATTGCACAATATAGAACCCTTGTCGCGACATATATTGCTAAATTAGCGACATATATTGCTCTTTTGCATTTTTTTTGAAAAAACAGACTTTATTATCCGAAGCCTGAATTCCAAATCAGGCGTTTGAGCGAACTATCGAGACACCCTGAAGGCAAGCATTTATGACGTAGATTCACCTTTCCAGGATGATTGCAAAAGTATTGAATTGCAACACAACCGTACTTACCTGGACGATGAGGAGAAGAAAGCAGTATCTGACTTTAAGCGGGATTTGGAGGGATCGTTGCTGCTGAAAGAAAGGGGAAAAACAAGAAGCGTTAAACGTTGAGGTTGCTACGCTCCGGAACCGGGACACCTCAACCTTTTTATCCCAGGAGCCTGTTGGACTTAGGAAATTACAGTGTAATATATGGTTTCACAGCGCTTTCAAAAAATCTTAGCTTCACCTGCAAGTTAAGCGGTCATTATTCAGGCTTATTGTTTGCCCGAACGGGGGCACACGGGACATGATCCGATGGTCTTTGTTTCCCCCTTTTTGCCGTCCATGGCAAATGCCTCGTATCCACCAAGAAGATATCTCACATGCCTGCCGGCTGACATTGCAACCATTTCAGCATGCTCTTTTCCCTTATCTGAAGCCGAAAAAACAAGCACCAGTTCACCCGCCCCTTTCAACTTCATGACAAGATTTTTCTTTTTTTGTTCCGATTTAAATATCTTTTGAAGGTTTTCAATCCTTTCATCAAGTGTTGTACCTTTAACGACAACAGCTCCGGAAACAGTTCCTTCCTTAGCCACCTCTTTCCCCCTCATATCATAAACATTCATTTCCGTTCCTTTTTGAAGCGCCCACTTGAGATCTCTTGCCGTAACATAAGCGGTCTTTTTTCCCGCATCTCCCCACACAGGGTATCCCGTCAAACTCCAGGCGCCGATGCCCCCTTTCATGACAAAGGCCTTTTTCATTCCCTTTCCAATAAGGATTTCAGCAGCTTCACGGGCAAGCTTCTGTCCAATAGAATGGTCGACCAGTACAACAATACGGTTTTCAGGCAACTTTTTTACTTTCAACGTATTACCGGGAATATTCATTGCGCCTACCATATGCCCCCGGTTAAAGGCGTGCTCACTTCTTACATCAACGAGCCAAAGACCGCTTCCCTCTTTTAGTAGATCGTAAACCCTCTTGGCGCTGATCCACTTCCAAACGGGCTTTTCAGCGGCATGTAAAACAACAGGACTGAACAACAGTAGTACTATAAATATTGAAATAATCTTTTTCATATACCCCTTTCCCCTTGGGTCCTATACCTTGCAGAGCCTATCGTTACGGTTTCCATCCGTCAATCCGCTCTATCATGGTAATAACCAGGCCTTCGCCGGGGCTAATGTCAAAGTTAACGCCCACAGGCGCTACCGCTCCACTGTCACGCTTAACGGCAGCCGTCTCCCATCTGCCGGTGATGCCGTTAAATCGTCTTACACTCTGAATTTTGTCCAAACCGACTGATTCAAGCAGGTCATAGGCCCTGTAACCAATCGGTATGGAGAGGATACCAATCTCATTTGTGCCGGTCAATAGCCTGTAAGTAGCAACTTCACCTGTTTCGGCCACATTGATCGCCCCCTCTGTTGCGGTATAAAGGACGATGGCCATCCCTGCTCTCAGAGCAAAGTCCTCACCGCTTGTCCCGGCACCATCATACTCAAATACGGAATAGGTTCCATGAAGAGCATCAAGGGCCATGACCTTTTCAATACCAAGTTCAACACCGTAAGCGGAAATAAGCGCCGACACTGTTGGATACTGGGAGGTGAGGCTCTCTCCGACAGCAATCAGGTTAAAGCCGGGCCGTACCGTCACATCAAGGGGAACTGCTACAACCTCAAGCTCTGCCATGTAGATCCTGTATGTTCCTCCCCTGTTGTCCTGCCAGACCACATAGCCGGCACCAATAGCCGGTTCCTCCTGTTTTGCAGGATTGGCATTCAGGATGCCTCCGAGACCTGTGGCAATGTCGTAGAAAGCGAGGTTCGGATCATTGAGCCCCTTTTCATAATCAGTGTAAACGATGGTACCACCGTTAATGTCAGCGCCGGCCTGATCACCGGCGCCATAGGTGAGCCGCCTTTCACCGTTGGCCTGCTTTAAGTAGATGTCCCTGCCACCGTTGCGGTGGTCCGTCCAGAGATAGATATTGCCGGAAAGAACCGGATCGGTCTGGTTGTCAATATTTGTGGTAAGCCTCGTTTCCGTTCTGCTCAGAAGGTCATAGCTGTAAATTTCACCCAGACCATGGCGATAGTCCTGCCAGAGAATGGTCGTCCCTTCTATGGTCGGGTTCATCTGGTCACGCTCATGGTTTGTGATCTGTATCTTTTCCATAGTAGAAAGGTTATAGGCAAAGATATCCCAGTTACCGGCCCCATTATCCTGCCAGACCACCCAATCACCGTTAATTGCCGGTCTTTCCTGATTGCCTGTGTCGGTGCTGACTGCAAATTCACTGCCTGTGGCTATATCATATCCATAGATATCCCCACCATCGGTCCTGCTATCCTGCCATACAATGCGGCCACCGTCCACATCAGGATATATCTGGTCCGAAATATTGGAGGTAACCACCGTTTCCGTACCGTCAGGCAGGTCCCTGAAATAGATGTCCCAGTTGCCTGCCCGCTGGTCCTGCCATACGACCCTCGTCCCGGAAATGGAAGGATATTTCTCCTCACCGTCACCGAAACTTACACGGTCACCGGAAAACCATTCTGCGACCTCAAGTGAAACGGTCATTTGAGATTGATGGTTCACATCAGCATCATTACCCAGACCATCCCTGACGGTTACCCTTGCCGTATATTTGCCTGTAGCCGCCAACATACCGCCGTCCTCTTTCCCATACCATATAAAATCTCCGGCAGTATTATCGGAAAGTTCTCCTTCAATGGTTCTTACAACAGCATCTGCCGAGAAACTTTCTCCAGCTGCAATCTCGATCGTCAGGGGAAGATTACTCACATTATCGGAAGCAGTTATATTAAGGTTGAGTGACCTTGCAGCAGCAATTCCTTCCGGAGCATGTGGAATGATCACAGCAGGGTTTGCCGTAAAGGAAGAAATGACCGGCGGTGAATCATCAACAACAATAGTTGTACTCTTTATCTCTTCTGTATTCCCGGCGGCGTCGACACTATAGTAATCGACGGCATAGCTTCCCGCACTGCTAAAGTTAAAGGGAACAGCAGGAACAAAATCGGAATCTGTCCCATTGAGCTTCTTCATCATATAATCAACACCACTCCCTCCATCGTTGTCAGAGGCGGTAAAGACAATCCTCGTAGCAGGCGGAATTACAACGGCGTCACCTGCATAAGCATATCCGTCATAAATAAGTGCAGTTACCGGCGGTGTGATATCCTCATCGGGCTGCTCGTATACAAGCATGTAGGTTCCATCAATGACATTGCTTTCCCGGTAATCAAGAAGCTGAAGCATGAATATCTCTTTATAGTCCTCATCCAGCTTCTTATCTACCCAGAAATTATGCGGATCCAGATGGGTGCCGTCCTTTCTTACAACATCTATCAGCGCCAGCATCCCCCTGGACGGATCAGAAGTTCTCACGTACGTCCAGCCTGCATCTACAGGGTTTGACGTTTTTAATTCTACCTTGGGATTATCATTTGTAGGTCTTGCAGGAGTATTGGTGGCGCTCACAGTATAGACAGGAGAAACAGAATCCACCCTGTCCGTTGATCCATTAGGAATTTCGGATTCGAATATAGTATCAGGGAGGTGATCTGCATCCCTGTCAGAGTCGGCCAGAAAATCGAGATAATTATCGCTGTAAGGGCGATTAACCCTGACCATGTGGACCAGATAATGGGCATTAGTCTCCTGAATTAGTGACGTCAGTTCACCACCCAGTTCCGACGCATGTGTAAATTCAGCTCCGAATTCAATAAACCTTCCACTCAATGTTGCTATCATATCCCAGGAAGCCGTAGAGGCTTTTTTACCCTGAAGATCTCCTATAGCAGCGGTAAGTGTCGGGGTTACAGGCGTATCATTTACCTGAGAACCCAGAATTTGAAAATCAACGAGAAGGCCCTGTTTATTGTCTACTATCTTCGGTTGTGCAGATTCTATCTTAAGGTTTTTACCCATCCCATATCCATCGTTGAGTATCCTCAAAGCAAGCGGGAAGGGCACCGGGGCCTCTACCTTTTCCGGTGTAAAAGGGTTATCTCCCAGAACCTCATAAGGCATAAAATAATCAAGCACCAGAAGAGGTTGCGGCTTAATCAGTATCCTGTCAGGAGCAATCGGCACGACTTCATTTGTCTCCCCGACACTATAGGTCAGGGTAGCGCCGGCCCAATAATAGACGCCCCTTTCATTATCCCCCCCCGTACCGGGTGAGGGAATGATCAGCCAATGGACTTCAGCTGCCGTATTCGCCTGTACAATGCCGTCACCTGTCACACTATCAATATTTTGAGTACTGGAAAGCTTAATAAAAAAGAGGTCGTTCATTATATTGCCGTTAGCATCAGTGAGCATTACATCTACCCTGACTTTTGTAAGGTCCTTGTCGGGGATTTTGTTGGATATTACCAGTTTGGCGTCGAAAGCGATCCGCTCAAGGGTAAGCTCCTGTATAATCTCCATCGATACCTTTGAGCAGGCCGTATCGGCAGCGTAGGAATATGTCGTTATGAATGCTGTAAAAATTATCAATAATCCTTGTATATAACGTCTCATCATGGATTACCTCCATTATTTCCCTCCAGTATTCTCATCATGACACCTCCGCTTCTCTCGGCGGCAATTACCTCGCCCCTGTTACCGTTGACTATGTATGAGAAGGCAAAGGGTCTGTCATTGTTGTCGATCCCATACCCAGCCAAGCCATAAGCCTCTTCAAGCCTTGCTGTTTTAACCCTGAAACGGGGATTATCAAAACCGCTATTCATCAACACCCTGTCACTGCCTGCCTCGGGGAGGCTTTCCTTAAAAGTTTTAAACCATGGCCTCTTCGAAATCTCATAAAGATAACCAGTGAAATACGCAGAATTAATTCTGTTTTTTTCAGAGAGTCCCGACCCGTCTGCCATTTTGGCCACTTGCCCCCTTAGTTCCCCAATCCCTGCAAGAAATTCCTCTGCCGCCTTAATTCCTTTTTCAGCCGATCCCGGCCTCCCGAAGCGCTCAGCGCCGAGCAGGAGCAATAGATTATCGGCGACAACATTAAGACTGTTCATGTTCATATCATGGATTAACTTTTCCAATTCAGGGGCAGCTATTTTTACAAGCATTGTCGAGTCTGCAGGGACCTTGCCCTCTATCGCTTTGCCCCTAACTTTCACCCCCTGCTCGACAAGTATTACCTTTAAAACGCCCGCCGCAAAAAGAGCGGGAGATTCCAGTGCAAATCTTTTCTTTATATGACCGCCGCCTTTGCGGATATTACCTTCGATATGATAGAGATCATCTTTCGACTTCCTGATTTTAATGGTATTCTTCATCCCCGAAACAGTCCTCGCCGAGACCGAAAACCTGACGTCACCATTCCCGGGTTCGACACGAACCTGCGGCGGCTCCCCCGCTTCTGTCGGGATTACCGTCACTGCTGCCGTATGCAGATCAAGTCCAAGGGCCGAAGGGATCGCATAGGCCGCACCCTTCCGATTTCTTTCAAAACCGCCACTTTCAAAAAAGGTGGAATCAGCAATGATATCTCCCTCAACACTTCTTAAGCCCTTGCGGGAAAGCTCACGGACAGCTGTTTCAAGCTCAGCGGCAGACAAAAGCGCATTCCCTAGTCCTACCAGGTAAAGGTTACCCCTGAGCAGCCCATCCTCCAACACCCCGTCATAAGAAATAGTGGTCGTCATGTGCAGCCCATCCCCTGCAAATGCACGGTCAAGCGTTGCACCCGCCACCACCAGCTTCATAAGAGAGGCCGGCACAAGCGCTTCACCTTTGGCGCTTCCCGCATTTATTGTCTCCCTGGCTGTTTTCATATCAACCACATTCAGACTCCATCGAGTATCTTTCGTTAAAACTTCCCTTAGCTTCCCTTCCGCTATCGCCTCTCTTACGTCTCCACCATAAGCTAAGAGCGGCCACCCCGAAATAAACATCAAACAAACCCACAGCACAATCTTTCCCATAGTCCACTTTATCAATAAATAACTAAATACATTTCATGGAATTTCAGTGTTTGTGATGGGCAGTGCCCATCCTACTTGGCTAGTCGGCTATCTCTATTTATTCCTCAATATCATCACACATCACCTACTTCTATCACACCAATGAGTATTCTTTTTAAATTCGCTCGAACCTTTCCTCGTTTCAATAATTATTAACTTTAATTCATTGCTTTTAACAATTTTTTCTAATTCATCTAATGCATCACTTGCCGCTTTATTGCACATTAGAGACAATGTGGAGATAGATGTTCTGAAAGTAACTTTCTTTTGCTGTTTAGCTACGCTAAATATGTTTTCTACATCTCTTTCGTCATCAATAATTGATAAAGCCAACATTGCATTAATTGATAAATGAACATCATCACTCACAATATACTCAGTGACATATTTTCTTATTTCTTCCGTATCAACATCTATCTTTTTATTTCTTTTTGCCTGCAATAATACTCCGGCAATTTTTACCTTTACTATATTCTTATTGATTGTTTCCCATGACAACTCTGGATACTTGTCTTTGTTCCCACCCCATAAATCCTTAATTAATGGCAGTATTTCTCCCTGATAGCGCATCTTATTTACTTTATTGAGAGCTTCGATCACACTATCAACATTCTTTGTGTTTATCACTGAAATTAATTCTTCAGTGTCAATATAATCATCTTGTGAAGCAGATACATTTACACTGACCACAATTATGAAGAGTAAGGGCAAACAACTACATAATGCTTTTCTAATAAATAATCTAAATTTCATAATTAGCTCCATAAAATTTTTAAGGTATAATTGGCACATTTGAGTCATAAGGATTATCATGACTATAGCTAGTGTCCCATTCACTGGTTTCAGAAATTAAATTCCTCAGTGGTTCACCATGTTTAGGCACATTTGGTTCAAAAGTCTTATCTGTTTGTACATTACCACATTCATCATAGTATTCTACTTCACACACCACTGTCACCCATTTCATATATTGAGAAACTGCATAAGTCTTAGTTGTGACAAGCTGAATATCATACCACTGATACTTAATGTTGATAGTTGGTGATGCTGGAAACTTTATAGCAGTAAAAGGATTATTGACTCCAGGCCCACCATATTCATAAATAAAGCGAGGGAGCTGAAAGTAGGTTGCTACTGTTACATCCGTTTCCACGCTATCATTCCAACCTGAATTTTCATTATACTCTTCAACATCCCAACATTTTGGTGCATTTAGAAAAAGTCCAAGCGGATCCCTATAATTTATGGAATTATTTTGGACATACCTGTAAAGATTCTCATCCAGCGCCTCAAAACCTATCGGATCAGCCTGCGTATACCTTCCGGCAACAGGATCATAATATCTCATCCAATTATAATGCAATCCTGTCTCTTCATCAAAATATTGTCCTGGAAATCTTAGGTTATTCTCAATTGTCGACTGTTGCTCAATCACTGCCTCACCAAAGGCTGTATATCTGGCACCCCAGACTACATTACCACCACTGTCAGTCATTTTCTGAGGCGTTCCGATATGGTCATTATGGTAGTAATAGTAATCTCCATTTTCTATCATGAAAAGCGGCTCTGTGCCCCATGTCATATTGGGCTTCCATCCGTAGGTTTTCTTAAGAGTTCCGTCTGGGCCATACTCACCAATGAGGCCCTCTTCACTGTAAAAGTAGAAGGTGGTAAGACCATCTACTACCTTACTCACTCTACGCCCGAAAGGATCATAGGCGTATGTCGCCAAACCACCATCGGGAAGTTCTACACGCACCAGTCTATTTGACGCATCATAAACATAATTTGTTGTCTTTCCATCCTTTGTGGCGCTTACCGTATTCCCGTTGGCATCATATGAATATACAACATCACCTGAAGAGAGCAGTTCATTATTTGCATTATGGCTATAATCATCTGCCACTGTACCTTCCACTGCCAATGTAAGCCGATTACCAATATTGTCATAAACATAGCTTTCATTGGCAAGATCTGGATTCGCAGCCCCTGTTAGCTGGTAGATCTTGTCGTAACTGTAGCTCCGGCTTGTCCCTCCCGAAGTGACACTCAATGTGTTACCTACTCTGTCGAAAGTATATTGGCTGTTCATGAGTGTACCGGACGCATTTCCTACATTGTGCTCTACCAGCCAGCTATTTGCGTTGTACTGATAATTGGAGCTGAAACCATTGGGGAGTGTTTTCTTGACTGGTCTCTTCCACTGGTAATCATAACTAATAGTCTTGTTATTAAAGTTAATTGCTCTAATTTGATTTATTTTGTTGTATGAATAGGTATAGGCTACACCCTCGGGTGAGGTGTATGACTCCTTGTTCCCCACAGCATCATAGGTGTAGGAATAGGTCTTGCTGAAATCGCCGTAATTAACCGTCTCCGAAAGCTTTCGACCAAGCGCATCATAGGTAAGTGTGTCGCTGATTCCAGCACTGGAATAACTCGTCATATTACCCACAGCATCATATCCAAAGGTATCCTTTTTGCCGTCATCATAGTTAACTTCTATGACTCTTCCTACCTCATCGTAGGAATATCTCGTTACCTGGCCTTTAGGATCCTTAATCATTTTAAGAAGTCCGTCGAGGTAATAACTATATTCCGTCACTTGTCCCATGGGTCTCGTTTCTTTTATCTTTCTCCCGGCAAGGTCATAGGTAAATGTAGTAGTATTACCTGCCTGATCAGTAAGGGAAGTCATATTGCCCCTCTTATCATAGGTATAGGTGATTATACCACCCTCCATATCAATCTCTTCTATCATCCGCCCCAAGGCATCATAACTGTAGCGCGTTATATTCCCCTCGGCGTCTGTCTTTGCAGTTATTCGCCCCACAGCATCGTAAAGCATGGACGTATTGTAGCCCATGGCATCGGACCGGACCGTCAGCCTACCGGACATATTAAATGAATGGAATATCTCATTCCCAAGCGGATCCGTCATCTTTCCAGGTATAGACTTGTTACCGCCATAACAGGACGAACATTCACTCCCAACGGAAGTATATTCATATCGTGCTATATTACCTTCGGCGTCTGTAACAGAAGTTATCCGGCCCGAACTGTCGTAGGTATTGATAATCGTATTTCCCTTTGCGTTGGTCATTTCAACAAGATTCCCAGCACCATCATAGGACATGGTTGTTGACATATTGAGGGCGTCCGTTACGGAGATCAATCTGTCCTTAAAATCATACTCGTATGTTGTTTCGTTACCTTGAGAGTCCGTTACATTTACTAAACGGTTTTTGAGATCATAGCTGTAGTTTGTCTCATTGCCTAATGGATCCGTTTCCATCTTCTTGTTTCCTAAACTATCATAAGTAAATTCTGTCCTGATGCCATTTGGGCCTATAAGCATCGTCATCTTGCCAAGGTCATCGTACTCCATGTTGGTAGTATTGCCTAGAGGATCAGTCATAGAGATCATGTTACCCGTATCGTCATAGGCGTATGTCGTTATAGAATCGCTTATAGTGCTTGACGTTATCTCACCCCACTCGTTGTAGGCATAAATACTAACAACCTCGTCAGACGTACCTGCCGCCATAATTTGCTTCGTCCTGTTCCCAAATTCATCATACTCATATTGTGTTATTGTCCCCAGCGGATCAGTCTCACTTAGCTTGTTTCCGTCCCGATCGTATGTATATGTTGTCTCATTCCCTTCACCATCGGTTCTGCTGATAACATTCCCCCACTCATCCCTTTGGAGCAGCCTTACATTCCCCACCTCATCGGTGATCTTCTCTACGCGGTTTTGAAGATACTCTATTTTTTTGAGTATTATGGGATCTTTGCCTTCTTCAATAAGCTCTTCCAGGATAAGGTCTCCTACCGAGTTGAGGGTCTTCCTTTTCTTTCGTCCGCTATAATCGGTATAGGTGAAGCTCCCTCCGGTAAAGTTCTGTTCAAAGGACATGGTATTGCCGGCAGGGTCGGTTATGCTCTGTGCGATTCCCTTATTTCTCCATTTCGGATTATATGCAATGGTGTAGGTATCACCGACGGCATTGGTCTTGCCTATCATATTATGGTAATTATTTGTAGCGCTTTCCTGCTCTCCTGTCTGGCATGTGCCGATAACCACTCTGGGATTATGCGAAACAATTTTATATGAGCACTTCACCGGCGGAACGGGGTAAACGGTCAGGTCATAAGTATAACTGCCAAGTGTTATGGGAGTGGCGTCTCCTGCCGTCAGAACTGCTGTTGTAAGGTTCCCCGATTCATCATACTCATAGCTGACGGTCCTTCCTGCAATGTCTGTTACGGCTGTAATATGGCCTTCCGTATCGTAGCTAAAGGTGAGAACCTCCCGGCCCACTGCATCTATTACTGACAGTGGCATGGGCCATTTCATCGTTTGGGGCTCTTCCTCGGCATAGGTTATGGTTACCGTCTTGCCCCGGATATTTTTGATTGTCCGAAGTCTTCCGGAACTATCGAAGGTCTCCGTATTGCCGCCAAAGTGCGTTACCTCGTAACCCGTTTCGGTTAGCCTCAGGCTGAGGCCGTTTTCTTTTTTGGCTGTATAGGTGCCGTCATCGGCTATATCAAAGGTAAAGTAGTTCCCTTTTCCATCCATGTAACTGCCGGCGCCCGCCCTTGCCGTATAGGAACTGCTCCAGCCGTAGCCTAAAGGCCCGTCCATGGGAGCAGAAAAAACCCAGTTCGTCCCGTTATGCATGATCATGTTTGACCGGTAGGTTCTACTCCATTCAATAGGTATAGCCCTGGCCGGTATTCTCAGGTCCGTCTCCTCAAATTGGTAGGTCCCGTTTCCAAGACTGACGGCACTGCCTGTTGTAACACAGGTTTTATCAGTATCGCACTTATCACAGGGATCATCTGAACCGCCTCCAGAGCCGCCTAGTGGACATTCAGGCTTCTCGGGAGATCTAGGATATATACATCCCCCATCGCCACTGCTGCCGGAAAGTGAAGTCGTAACCTTACCATCGATAATCTCCCCGCCACTGCTCTGACCGCCACCCACACCGTACCCACTATAGGTACTTACTCCGCCGACTCCAAAGGGATCAGCTTCACCGGTCCCGCCGTCACCACAGGATTTTGGGATGGAACCATAAAAGGTTGTCGATTTTGTTACCTTCGACTCATTAAGGGCGCCAGGGCATATTATGGTTGAACCGGAAACGGTAATACTAAAACTCTCGCCGCATGATCCACCAAAACCGCTCACTTCATCATAGAGGCTGTCGGAACAGGCATATGCAGTGCCATTATCCAGTGACGCAACCGTATCCGGCGCCGCCTCCCGTCTGCTAATCCTGTATGGAATGGTTATTTTTTGCATTGCATCGATACTGTCAGGGATTGTGGTAAGGATTTCAATATCGTATTCCCCGCCGATAGTACGCGGGAAGTTAATGTTAACTTCCGTGACGCCTATCAAGCCGTAGTTGGTCACTGTATACTCACCATTAAATACTTCTCCCGGCTGCAATTCAGGCAGGGTCAGTGACGCAGGTTCCGTAATGAGCAGCGGAACAGGCACTTCCGTTTCAAATGTCTGGCTTATCTTGATTTCATACTTATCCACTATCTCTGTCGGTACAACGCTCCACTCGACTTCAACAAGCGTCACTTCAAGAGCGATTGGAACAATCCTGGTTACACCGGGCTCAATAACGAAGGAGCCGGAGAAAGATTTGTGGCCGGGAGCTGTAATACTGAAAGTATACCTTCCTTCAGGCAGATCGTACTTTGTCGCCGTACCGTCTGCTGCCGTTGTGACTGTGTATATCAATTCACTCAGTTGCTGATGCTGGAAGCGAATGCTGGCTCCGCTCACATCGGCTAAAAGTTCGTTCAGGACGTCGAACTGAACATTGCCCACGGCATCGGTGACGACTGTTACCTGCAGGTTATAGCTGTAAGGTATATGATTGTCGGCCACAATCCTGATGGAATCATTGTAGACGCCCTGTCCAATCGTTTCTTCAGGTCTGATAATAAGACCTACTTCGTAACTTTCTCCCGGCGCCAGATCGGGGATAACCCTTCCCGTAGTCAGGCTTATCCATGACTTTGACGGGCCTTCTATTCGACCGTTCCGTAAAACATCACCACCTGTGTTTGAAATAGTAAAGGTTTTTACCTGCTGCCCGCCTCTGACCATCCCCGTATCGATATAAGAGGGGCTGGTCCTTATGACCGGTATAGCGTTGATCAGTGCAACACTTGCTGATACTTTACCGGTGAGCCCTTCGGCCGTAGATATGTCGAGAGACGCCGTAGCGCTATCCGGAGCGTCCAGGGCTGCCGTAAGCCTGAACCTCACACTATAACGCTCTCCACCACTGATTGTCGTCCTGCCGTCGGTAAGGGCCCTTGCTGTAATCCCCGGTGATGCGGCAGTTGAAAGGGTAAGACCTGTCAAAGGCGTCTCGCCCTTGTTGTATATGGTTACCGGAATATCATAGGTCTTTCCCTTGGTCAATTTTATGCTTGCATAACGAGGTCCAACTGACATGTCGGCAATAGTAAAGGTAGCCTGGATATTCCTATCTGCAATATCAGGATGGTTTGCCCATACGGAATAATTTCCGGCCTCGTTTGAACCTGGCTGGAAGGTATAACTGAAACTCCCTTCCGAGTTCGTATTGACCGTATAATGTCTGTCGTAGCCTTTTACGCTGATATAAAGGTTTACCGGAACAAAAGGCATAGGCTCACCGCTTAAATTGTTTATAGCCTGACCTGTAATCAAAACGGGCTGTGCTTTCACATAAAAGTCCTGAGCAAGAGACGCCTCAGCTCGATAAGTAGTATTGCTTATCGTCGTTTCTGTAAGCTGCTTGATTCCGGGCGCCGTAACCTGATCGGACTGGCCATAGTGATAATAGGTATTACTTATTACGGCTTCCAGATAAACCTTGAAGGGTGCCGACGAAGGTACTTTAAATATTATCGGATCCGTTGTAATGCTTTCACCGGGCTCAAGTCTTGCCGATGCATAGCCTGACGAATTGACAACTCCCCCCGTTCTCTGGTCGAGTCTGCCTGATGCAAGCACATTTCCATCCTCGTCTTTCAGGTATACCGCTACATGATTTGTCGGCCCGTTATTCTGGCTTGTCAGGAATTCCATCCTCGCCGAGCCTTTATTATGAACCCGAAGTGTTATAGAGGCGTCTGTTCCTCTGACCAGAGGCTCATTGAAAATCTCTAGCAATGCTCCCCCCGGAGCCACCCCTGCAAGCGACGTTTCAGAAACCTCAACGGTAACGCCCGGAGAAGGCTGCCAGATGGCCGAGGCGGCAACGGCTATAGTCGGCTGTGAACTGTATGCCGCGGCAGCAACTTTTTCTACAGTTATCGAACCGCCTGCAGCAAGCTGGTAGGGACCATTAAGTGTACTGGCTGAACTGCTGCCGACTTTAATGGTAATTTTCTTCACCTCTATGTCTGCATTTCCACTATTCGTCAGCAGGACAGGTACTCTCTCCAGCACACCCTGTTTTATGAGAGTGCCTTCCGGCAGACCGATATGGAAGGGCGATGCCGTCACCTCTTTAATAGGACTCTCCGTGCCAAGGCTGCTGATGGACGATACACCATAAGTACGGGTCATTCCTTCTTCGTAGGAAGCATCCGTATAACCGGCCACCTGTACTGGTACCGGTGTAATTTTAATATCATCTCTGTATATGTAATACCCCTGAAGGCCCGGCTCGGGCGCCTCCCAGGTAATCACCGGAGCCCCGCCATCAATTCTCTTCATATAGAGGTTCTTAACGGGAGCTACGGGGAAAGAAATCTCCACCGTCTGTGACGGCGCGCTCTCGTTACCCAGCGCATCAAGAGCTGTCACGGCATAGAACCGCTTGGATGTTGCAGGCGACGAATCCGTAGCAGTAGTTGTAATTACCGTAGCTATCTCACTTAATCCACTAATGGATACAATATTTCCACCGGACCTGTAAAGCCTGTAATATTTAGGCACTTCTACAGGGATATCGCCGGCTACCTGCACCCCCTCCCAAAAGGCATTTACACCGTTTCCATCGAGGTTCAGGACAAGGCCCGTCGGCACAGGCGGAGCTGTTCTATCGGACAGGCCGTTTACTCCTGCGCTCTTTTCGCCCTCGCTGTTGAGCAGTCCTACCGCAGCAACTGAATATACATAGGAACCATCCTGGGGCGGAACATCGGAATATGTAAGCAAGGTTCCACTGTAAATAAGTGTTGGAACAGTCTCCCCATCGCCTGCCCTGTACAGTTTATAAGATGGCTCCTGGTACTTGTATGCAACACCGCTCCAGGAAAGCTTAACTTCTCCCCCTGTAATGGTCCTTGCAGTAAGCCCACTCGGCGCCGGAGGCGCCGGTACACTGTCCGTATAAAGAAGGATTTTCTCGCCGGAAGTCACCTTTGTGCTCTTGTTGTTAAAGTTATCCCTTGCCTCAACGAGGATGAATGTAGCGTCTCCATCTGCAAGACTTGATACGTTTACATTTCCTGTAAAAGTCTTTCCGTCTCCCCCGTGAGCAAGTCCCGCAATCTCCGCAGTCATACCTTCTGTGTCTCTGAACTGCATTTGCGGTATTCCGACGGGCGCTTCATCAAACTGCACATTTACAGTTACCGGATTGCTTATCTTCTGAAGCAGCGCCGTTGGTGAAAGGATAGTCGCAACGGGGCCTTTCATATCAATCCTGATGCCGGTACCACTGTTATTGCCCCTGTTACCGACAAGGTCCTTACCGGAGAACTTGTAGGTCGTGGGGCCGTGAGGCGATAGGTAGTTAACACTGAAACTGCCGGTCCACCTGTTTTCGCTCTCATTCTTCAGCGATACAACTACAGGCGAACCATCCTGGGGTTCCAGACTGAAGAAGGGGACCTCTGAAAGGGTTTCGCTTACAGACACCGCTACGTTAACAGTGCCCGCTCCTGCCACTGAGACCGGATCCAATACGGAACCATTGTTATCAGTATATTTGAAGGTTACCGAATTAAGGGATGGCGCAGACCGGTCGGAAGCAATGGATATAACATTAGAAATGCCACTCTCATTGCCTGCGCTATCAAGGGCGGTAACGGCATAATACCTGAGGCTGTCATCAAGTGGTATATGCTCGCTAAAGAGATATTTGATGGAAGCTGTATTTACCTTTGCAACACCGGCATCGGAAGATGAAGCAAAAACAGTACTGCCTCCATAAAGGTTATATTCTGTCGGTACCTCCCCGGCGCCGGCCTGCCAGGTAAACTGCAGCGCTCCACCTGCAAGGGCCTTCGCCGTTAGACCTGCCGGAGCTGACGGCGCGCCTGTATCAACAGTAACAGTGTAGAGATTGGAATAAGCGCTCTCTCCACCCCGATGGGAAGCCTTGGCCGTAAGCAGGTTATCACCCTCATTGAGAACGATACCGCTAAAGGTTAAACCGCTTACTCTCTCCTTCGTGGCTATGGCTATGCCGTTCAGGTAGAAGGTAACCATCGTATCGGCAGGGGCGCTGCAACTGACGTTAACTTTATACTCCGGCGCTGTAGTCACCACCGTATGGCCCGTAATTGTCGGCTTCGATGGCGGCGCAAGCCTCACTACCACGTTCCTTGTCACCTCACCGGCGTTGTTAAACTTGTCATAAGCAACGACCCTGATGGCATGGTTGCCGTCTGCAACAGCAATTACATTCCAGGCGTAACTCAGGCTGGCGCCGGTAACAGTTGTGGCCAGCACGCCGTCTATATAGATATCCATCTTTTCTACGGGGCTTTCGGAATCAACAGCCGTAGCGGTAATCGTCTTGTTGGCCGTAATGACATGGTTCTCGGTCAGGTTGATGCTGTCCACAACAGGCGGAACGTCGTCTTCCCTCGGTTTGGCGCTTATGCTAGCGACGGTTGTTTTTTCTGCGCCGTAATTATTAAGCGATGTGACAGCATACTGGTAGGTAGTACCGTTCACAACCCCTGTATCGGTAAAGCCTGTGCCTGCTGTTGATCCTACCTGCGTCATGCCGCCGATGTCCGTCTGTTGTCCCGACGATGCAAGGCGATAGATAACATAGTACTTCAGATGAGGAGAAGTGATGGCATCCCAGTTGAGGATCACTTTAGCATTTTTAGGTGTAGCGGTAAGTCCCACAGGATTGTCAAGCCTCGTCACACCTGATGTGACGGTACCTCCACTCACGTTGCCAAGATCATCCTCGGTAGTAATCTTGAACTTGTACGCTGTGGCATCTTCGAGACCGCTCTTTGTGAAAGAAAGTGTTGAATTGGCAAGCTTTGTCCCGCCATCGTAACCGGCTCCGTTATCGAAATAAACTGTGTAGCCTGTAAGGTCTCCCCAGCTGTCGGCACTTGCATTCCACTCTACCTTTATCCAGTTGCCCAAGGTAACATTATAGCCTGCTGTGACGGACTTAACTGTAACGTTTTCAGGAGCCAATGCATCAACAGGAACACCTGAAGCGTCATTAACATCGGTTCTGGAATTTTCACTCATATCCACTGGTTCAACGGCAAAGTAATAGGTGGAGCCTTCCGTCAGTCCGGTGAAAACATACGTTTTTTCTCCCCTGTTTGTGGTGGCTTCGGCATCCATACCTGTCACATCACTAATGGATTCCGAAGACCTGTAGATACGATAGTAAGCAAGGTCAGCCGGTTCGCTGTACGCATTCCAGTCAAGCTTTATCGTATCACCCCTTCCGCTGCCATCGGCTGCCAGCACCCCGACTGCCAGAGGTGAAGGGGCAGAGAGATCATATACAATGTCGATTGATTTACTTACCCTGTTGCCTAAGGCATCTGTCGCTGTAAAGGCAAGATGATTGGAAAGACCCTCTACAAGCGTTATCGTGTAAGACCATGTACTCTCTACATCAGTCTCGTCGAATAATAGCTCACCATTAAGCATAACTACACAGCCTGGCTCCTTTTTTCCTGATATGGTTTGAGTCTCAGAGGCTGAACGGGCCGAGTAGACATCAATGGTAAAGAGAGGCGGTGTTGAATCCAGGGTTATAGATGTCGTTGCAGCCGTTGAATCATTGCCTGCCTCATCTCTGGCCCTGACATTTATATTATTGGCGCCTTCTTTCAGAGGGTAGCTGTAACTCCAGGTTGCTTCCTGATTATGATTGATACGTTTTACGTTGTTTACTATTAATGACGTGCCTTCCGGCTTTGTCCCACTGATAATCTGGGTCGCCGTTTTCGTGGGAGTGGTTACAGTATTGATAAGCGGAGTTTCAGGCGACGTCGTGTCAAGGATGAATATGCCCATATCCTTCGAATTAATGACATTCCCTGCCTTATCTTTTGCATCACTAACGGTAAGCGTGTATGTACCGTCTCCCATAGTGGAAGTAAGGGTGTAGGTGCCCCTCCACCGCCTGGAATCAATCCAGTAGCCGCTTGAAACAGTATGATTTGAAGAAAACAGTCCCTTGGTAAATACCAGTCCCGGCTTGACGCCTGTATTCATATTTTCGTTGAAGGTTACAGTAAAGGAAACATTCTCAGCCCTGTGAGGTGAAGAAGGATTCATACTTAACGACTGTGCAACAGGCTTAGTGGTATCCAGTGTAAAGCTGAAGCTTGCAGCGCCTGTATTACCAAGAACATCAATGGGATGTATTATTACGGTATAAATATTGTCCGTCAACGCAGGTTGCGGGCTGAAGATGATATTGTCGCCCGATACCGTCCATGTCCCCTCTTTCTCACTTCCTTCATTATTCTTCACAAGGGCGCCTGCAAGTGACCCCTGGAGATCAACGGAAGAATAAGCATCGGAGAGGGTTATCTCAATCGTACCTGCGCTGTTTGTAGAGATATTTTTTGAAGGCGTCGAAGAAGAAATAACAGGTCCCGTCGTATCTCTCGTTACCTGTACTGCAACAGTCTGACTTTGGTTACCCGCCTCATCCTTTGCATAAAAACTGATGTTGTTAATTCCTTCGACAAGAGATTTATTATATTCCCATGTATCAATTGAAAAATCGGCTGATGTTTTTACACTATTTACATAAAGATAGGAACCGGCATCTTTAGAGCCGGTCAAAGTTATCAGGGAATCCCTTGTTGTTGAGGCAACAGGATTGACGGCAGGAACCGAAGGGGGGGTTGTATCATAAACAATTTCTACAAATACGGATTCACTTAAATTACCAGCGCTATCTTTTGCAATGGCCGTTACTATATTTGCGCCTTCAACAAAACCGCTTATAACGGCCCGCCATGATGTTGAATCGGGATATGTCGTACTTCCCTGAGACATGACCGTATCGTTAACTTTAACAATTACGGCTGATGAATCCGTACTTTTAGTCCCCAATATGGTTTGTGCCGAAGCATTGCTGAGTGATGAAAAGGTGGATATTTCCGGCGGTGGCGGCGGCGTCTGATCAACAGCAAATACTAATGTCGATACGCCCCTGTTACCAAGATTATCTACCGGCTGGATTGTAATCGTGTAGACTTCTTCCGGCATTGGGACAGAAGGCGTAAAAATAATTTGATCATTACCTGCCGTACTCCAGGCACCCGGAATATCCACATTCTGACTATTCTTAACCAGGGCATCAGTTTGTGAAGAACCTATCATAACGCCGGAGCCTGAATCAGATAAGGTGATCGTTACAGCCGTCACTTCCTGCATAGTTGACTGGTTATTTGATGGGACAGAACCGGATATAAAGGGCGGCACCGTATCTCGTACAACAGTAACACTCAGAGGCTGGCACTCATTACCTGAAGGATCCACAGAGGTGATACTGAAAGTATTATTGGTCTCAGTCAAAGTGACCCCGGCAGTCCAGTCCGTACTTTGATTGAGAGCTACGACCTCTGCACCGTTTATTTTTATTGATGAATTAGCTTCTTTGGTTCCACTGAGAGTAAATACCGATTCAGCTGTAAACAACCATAAACCTGGAGTAAGAACCGGTATCGCAGGTGGCGTTGTATCTTGCGTAGTTGCCGAAATCTCAAGGGAAGCAGAACCGACCAGGCCGGAAATATCAACGGCCTTGACGTGATAATAATAAGTCGCCTCACTTGCAAGATTTGCATCAGTGTAGGTTACATTTGAAGTTGTAGCAACATGCTGGAAGCTGCCACCAGGAGAGGATTTCCTGTATATCCTGTATTCCTTAATGTCGCATTCTGAATTTGCTGCCCATGAAAGATGCACAGAATTATTACCGCCTTCTCCCGCTAATCCTGTTGGAGAAGATGGAGTTCCGGAAAGAAAGGTTTTGACGCTAACTTCGTTTGAATAACTGCTTAACAAGTTTGAAAGGTCTGAAGCCTTTACTGCAACATAATATGTTGTACAGCTCGACAGGCCCGACAGTGTAGCGCTCAGATTTGCTGTGACTGTGCTGCTTTCATAACTGCCTGATAGTGTACCATAAGAAACCGTATATTCCTTTATGTCAGGAGAGGGACTTGCCGACCAGCTGACATTCACATGATTCTCCCCTGCCGAGGCATTAACCCAGGAAGGTTTCTGAGGTGGTGTTGTATCTATGGCTACGGCTGAAGCTTCAGATGAATAGGAACTTTCCAGTCCGTTCCAGTTTGCAGCTTTAATCGTATAATAATAGCTGGCGCCATGAGCTAAATTTTTATCCTCATAGGAAGTTCCCGACGTAACATAGGCAATATTCTGATAACCGCTCCCGCTTGCCGTACTTCTAAATACCTTATAACCCTGGACGTCACATTCCGTATTGGGAGTCCAATTAAGGGTTATGACAGATTCTGCCGAAGATGCTGTTAAACCTGTCGGCGCCTGAAGCGTTGAAGAAAGAGCAACCATCCCTGTTTTTTCCTGAGAATAACTACTTTCATTACCTGATAAATCGAGTGCCGTCACAACAATATAATGAGGAATGCAGCCGGGTAAACCGCTAAGATAGAAGTAGCTTTGAGTACCTGTCGTTACCGATTGCAGATATTCACCGCTGGAAGTACCGTAGTATATCTTGTAACTACCTATGTCATTTTCCGTATTGTTATTCCAGTTAATATAAAGATAATCCGTGCCATTACTCGATTGTACATATATACCCGATGGAGGAGCAGGCGAGGTAGTATCAATGGCAACAGCCGAGACTTCCTGAGAATAACCGCTTGTATTATTGGTCCCATCCCGGGCCACGACTTTGTAATAGTACGTCGTGCCATGAACCAGCTTCGTGTCTATATATGTGGTTTCAGAAACTGTTCCCATATATTGGTAATTACCTAGCGTGCCTGCACGCCGGTAAACATAATAGTCTTTAATATCACATTCCGGATTTGAGGCCCATGTGACTGAAATTTTGGACTCCTCCGACAGGATTCCAAGACCCATTGGAGCGGAAGGATTACCAGCCTGACCGCTGTTATATACAAGCTCACCGGAAAGCAAGCTTTCATTCCCGGAGAGGTCATAGGAACTGACAGCAATATAATAGTCGGTACAATCCGTCAAACCACTAAGGTTATAAGACCTCCAACCTGCCGATGCGTATGACCAATTTAATGTCTGCGCATAATTTCCGCTGCTGGTACCGTAAGACACCTTATAACCTGCAATATCCGGTGCATAACCTTGATACCATTGTATACCAATACCGCTGTTTGTCTGATAGCCGCTAACGTTTGTCGGCTGTGAAGGTGCAGTGGTATCGACTGCTATTACAGAAACTTCATTGGAATATAAACTTGTGTAATTGAAAGTATCTTTTGCCACAACAGCATAGTAGTATGTCATCCCATTTACTACTTTAGAATCGGTAAATGTCGTGTTTGAAACACCATAAACAATTCCAAGGTACTCATATCCGGTCTCGCCAGATGCACGCCTGTAGACATAATAGCTATTAACATCGCATTCCGGATTTGCATTCCAGCTTATAGTAGCCAAACCATTTCCTGCCGAGACCGATAGTCCTGTCGGCGCAGTCGGATTCCCTGGATTACCACTATTAACAACTGCTTCAGGAGAAAGAGAGCTTTCATTGCCTGCCAAATCATAGGCTGAAATAGCTATATAATAGTTTGTACAACTCTGGAGCCCACTGAGTTCATAACTGATACTACTACCAACATCCAACGCCACTTCATAACTCCCGCTCAAGGTTCCATAGTAAATCTTATACCCTGCAAAGTCTGCCTCAGTATTACTATTCCAGTACAAAGATACACCTGTGCCCGCTAAGTCAGCGCTCAAACCTGTCGGCACATGCGGCGGATCATCTGCCGAAGATACAGGGCCGGCTGATTGAACTACAGACACCTCATTTCCACTCGAGTCAACGGCTGTCACAGCGTAATAATACTCAACACCATCAACTGCACTATCGTCAACAAACGAACCTCCGTCAGTAATTCCGACAGGCGTCAGTCCCTGAACATTCTCCAGAACTGTCTCCCCCCTGTATATCCGGTAATACAAGAGGTCATCTGCTGTCACAGGAGACCATAAAATATCTATTGCCCCCCCGCTATCATAGGGTACATCAGAAACAACAAGGCCCTCTACCGGCAAAGGCGCAACACCATCAGAAACATTACCTGCAACGAAAGTCCAGCTATATTCGGAACTCAAAACTTTGCCCAATGTATTGGCAAGCCCGGGATTCAAAGTTACTGTGATCGTTTCGTCAGGTAAGAAGTCGACTGATGGATTGAACTCAATAGTGTTACTAAAGGGGATATAACTGATTACACCTTCCATTTGACCGCTTAGAGAGCCGACTACCGTAACGGATGAATTTGAAATCAATGACGTATCGAGAGGCGTATTAAAAGTTGCAAGAATATTTGAATTGAGCTTTACTCCAGTAGCATCATTCGGCGGATAAGTTGACCCGACTTCCAGTGAACGACTAAATGAAATAGCAAGACCGGGAGAGATAACGGCGCTGTTATATGAATATTGCAGACCAACAGTTCCATCTGAATTTTCAATCCCGATAGTTGCGGAGCCGCCATTCCATGCGCCACCACTCATTGAATTGTATTGAAATAGGATATTGCCGTTTTCATGAAACAATGCTTGAAAAGTCAAAGATGCAGCTCTGGGGTTATAAAACCTTGCCTGAGACCATTGAACAGTGAAAATCCGGTTTGGCGCTGTACCTGACGTTTGATAATGAACAAGCGCCGGAGAACTGATATAAAGATCATCCCAGAATGGAGCAATAATATTATTAGGAAAAGCACTGTTAGGAACGGGTCTGTTAGAATATTGGTTAAAAGAACCATCTAAGGATAGCGAACCATTGGAATTTATATTAATGGAAGAAAAAGTGTTGCCATAGTAAATAAAGTTGAAACCGATGGGGACATTCTCTGAACAATCATCACAGCTAGAAATGGCAACCGTCCCCGTTGCGGAGATATCCATCCAGTTGTAAGCTATTGAAGGTGACGGCGCGTTAGAATCAACCCAGGAATAACCGTAAGAATCAGGCCCTCCCATTGCAGCAAGCGAATCAGATGCATTGGCAGCAAAAAATAAATAAGCAAATAAAAAGAATAAAAGGGACCTTTTTTTCATATTTTACTCATCACAATAATTTAATATATTCTACAACAGCCTCAATATCCTCATTTGACAGCTTCTCTTTCCATCCTTCCATCTGGCTACCGGGCTTGCCATCCATGATAGATTTCATCATCCTGTCTTTTGTTAATATAGACTTGACTTCAGGTTCTGTGAAATCCTGTGGTTTTGGGATTAAAACAGCAGAGCTCGGCCCATCGCCTTTCCCCTGGATGCCATGACATACAGCGCAGTGGACACTATAAATTATTTCTCCTCTTGACTTTTCAAGGGGTGAATCTTTTGCTGACGCCTCATTAGCAATTAACATGATAGAAATAAATATGCCCGTTACAACAAGATTCGCTTTCATTTAGGGTCCTCCAAAATTATTGCCTGGATAATACTATTCTGTTTAATCGTTTCCATAATATTTTCAATTATAGCTATCAGTGTTCAAAAGTTTATCACCTGAAAAGCAATAAATGCTTGCACTATCTTGCTTATTTGTCGGACTATTTTGCGTTTTTATCAGATTTTTTTGCGCTTTTTTCGGATAATCTTGCTATTTTCAATTTGTCTGGAATATTTTATGGCGAACAAATCATCAGGAAAGGATCCTCTTATGTTTACTTTATCTTCAGTCAGAACTGTTTTTATGTAAGGATGAGGAATAAGGCTTACACCTGCTAAGCACCGAAGTGATAAATTTAAAGAAATAGCGATTACTGGTTGAAAGAGAGGAGTGCAGTATAATTAAAAATCGAATTTCAAACTTTTCTGCGCGCCGCTGCCGTCCTTCTCTATCTTTTGGTTAGAAAAGTAAACTTTCATTGAGACAATATCAAATTTTGGAGATACTTCATGATGAAGCTCATTGAGTCTTTCGAAAGCTGGAAAAACCAGAGGCCGGGAAGGTCATTAAGAATAACCATAAAGACGAATAAGTCCTTTTTATCATTTTAAACAGACATAGAAAATATCCTTCAAACAACTTTCTTTGCTAAGCCAACTCGTCTTGCCAACCTTGCATATTTTCTAAAAATTTTATTTGTAATTTCTTCAAATTCTGAAACCGTCGATTCATCTTTGGGTTTAAAAAAACAGGTTGGGTCTTCTTGCATATAATCCCCGGTATGATAATACGCCAGTGACCGACATCCATTGCAAGTTCTTTTGTAGCGACACTTTCCACACTTTCCTTTTACCTCGTCTCTGTTAAGTAAGTCATTGAACACTTTACTCTTATCAATAATATCGAAAAGACTCTGGTTTCGTATATTCCCGGCAATCACTTCATCCAGCATTGTTGTGCAGGGCGAAACATTCCCTTCTGAACCGATTGCGATCCACGATCCAATCCAACATCCAATGTGTGGATTTTGGGGAACTGTACTATTATAACTTTTCCCTCCGGATATTTCTGCATGAACCTCAGGGGAAAGAAAAAATGGAGTATAACTGAAATAACCACTTATTTTATTCACTAGACTGGGATGAATCACTTTCTCCATATCTTCTTTAGAAAAGGCATAATCCTTAAAAAACTCTTTTCCAGACATTCTACCAATAAAAGGAGACCTGTTAAATGAGATGCGATGATCATCTAACCATTGAAGAGTATTATCCAAACAAGCAAGATTTTCTTTACTTACAGTCACCACAACATGTTTTCTTACCTTGAATTTGCTGCACAACTCAATTAAATGTCTAAAATGATTTTGTTGAGTGTCACGTGTCCAGTTATTCATTTCAATATCTTCTAATGAATTTACTCCAAACACCAAAACAATTTTTCTTTCTGCAATCTCCTTTAACTTTAAAATCATCTTTTCATCAAGGATTTTGCCATTGGTCAGTAATCTTATTTCATAATTGAGCTTAATTGATGTCCGAATAATTTCTAAAGCATCCGGACGAATCAAAAACTCTCCCCCCCCTAACTGTATCTGATTCGCTCCAAGATCCTTTCCCGGAATCAATATTTTCTCTACAATTTCATCATAAGTAAGCTCATTATGGGCATGTTCATCTACAATAGACGGATTGTTAGACCCTGTCATACAAAGTGGACAGTTCAAATTACACTTTCTTGTACCATCAATGTATATAACTGGAAAATTATATTTATTCTTCATGCAATTATTCCAAAATTTTATCTTTCAATTGTTCGTTTTTTGCTCGATGTAAAAGGCTTTAATAATCAGGAAGCAGTTCTGCATCATCTGTCTCATCAAGAAAACAAACCCAAAAAAACGTTCACCTTGATTTAGATTTAATATTATAGAAACACTTGGCTTTTTAATAATTGCTGCAAGAAAGGGAATCTTTGATTTCGCCTTTTGTTTGTTTCAAAGCGTCTTCCACCTCTTGCACGGTTTTTTTAAAAGAATCGCTATGTAAATGTTTATCCGGCGGTGGAGGTGGTATCGCTGGTCCATATTTTATAAATACTTTGCTAAACGGTTTAGGAATGCGCATCTTGTCCCAGCTTTTTTCCAATACCCACCCTCTATTGCAAATACAAACAACAGTCTGGATAGGCACCTGTGTCTGACGTGCTAACTCGACAACGCCCGGTTTTACACGATGTATCGGACCTCTTGAACCATCAACAGCCAAAGCGGTACTTTTTCCTTCCTTGGCCGATTGAGCCAATTGAAGTAACCCGGTAAGTCCATCAGATGAGGAAGATCCATGGACAAATTCATAACCAAATTTTTTTACGACAGCAGCAGCCAGTTGACCATCAGGGCTTTTACTCGCAAGCAGGTTCAGATTTTTATTTCGCCATGGATATAGCAGCATTAAGCCTTCGCCATGCCAATGGGCGAATTGAAATGGTTGTTTTTCGTTGTTTTTACCAGGCAGCTCTTTTGGTTTGTTCAGCTCGACTATGCGAACAGTAATTAAAATCATTTTATAAATAGTTGTTATGATCATTGCTAATACAGCTCGTTTTATAAGGGCTACGTTTTTTTTCCACCATCCCTCGTTTTTTTTTGCTGAGACCTTTGAAGGTCTTTTGACTTTTGGACTATCTTTCAATGCAGCATCACGAATTAAAGCAGCTTGCCCTCGAATCGTGGGATTATTGATCAAACGGGATAAAGGAATAGACTTGCCAAGCTTTTCTTCTATCTCTAATTCCAATTGCATGGACGAGAGAGAGTCCCCACCGGCAGCAAAAAAATCCAGATCCACATCAGTAATATCTTTTTCCAATAACCGTGACCAAATTTGTCTTAGCACCTTCATTTCCTCAGTTTCTGAAAAAAGCTTGTCTGCCCGTTGTAATTTATGGGGATCCGGCAGCCTTTGATAGTCAACTTTTCCGTTGCTGGAAATGGGGATCTGTTCCAGAAAAATAATATGTGTCGGGATCATATGATTTGGCAGGTAATTACCGAAAAATAACCGCAAAGTCTCTTCGTTAACCTCATCCTCATCTTTTCTCAATACCAGGTAAATAACCAGTTGCATTTCAAATGAGTCATTTTTTCTGGTACAGACAACTGCCTGATCTACTTTTTCATGTTTCTCTGCCACTATTTCTATTTCGGACAGTTCAATACGATATCCACGTATTTTCACCTGATAATCGCTTCGGCCTACATATTCCAGTTCACCTTCTGTGGTTATTCGGGCTCGATCACCGGTACGATACATGAATTCCTCCGGATGGCGAGGGCTTCCTTTACTAAAGACTTTATTTGTCTGTTCTTGATTGTGAAGGTATCCAGATGTAACGCCGTTACCTGCAATATAAATTTCACCTTCTACGCCTACGGGCACCTCTTCCCGATTATCATCCAGAAGATAAAGTGCCGAATCATCAAAAGGACTGCCGATTGGACTTGAACATTGAGATATATCTGCAGATTTTATAGGGCGAAAAGTTGAAATTACCGTTGTTTCCGTAATTCCATACATATTAATCAGTTTTGGACTATCATCTGAATGAGTTTTAAACCAGCTTTTCAGCCTTCTCACGTCAAGGCGTTCGCCACCCAATATAACTGTACGCAAACTGTTTTTTTCAGGTTTTGAGTTTATGGAATCAATTTTTGCGTATTGAAAGAATGCAGCAGGTGTAAGGTTTAGTATGGTTATGCACTCTTGCTTTACGAGATGGTGAAAGGCCCGAAGGTCTTTCGTGATTTCCTGAGGCACAATTACAATTGTAGCGCCGGAAGCTAAAGCGCCCCAGATTTCCCAAACAGAAAAATCAAAGGAAACGGAATGAAACAGCGTCCAGGTATCATTATGACTGAAATCCATTTTTTTCAATAAATGAGCCAGCAAGTGAGACACATTGTCATGGCTTACCATAACTCCCTTTGGTTTGCCTGTAGAGCCTGATGTAAATATGACATACGCCGGATCATGGCCACTTATTTCTATGCTGTCCCCTGGAGAAGAGGAGGCAGTTTTTTCAATATTGAAATCGATATCCTCTATCCAAATCCAGTCTAAATTAAATTGACCGGTGTATTCATTTAGATTCCGTCGACTAATAATTGTATTTGCCTGAGCCTCTGTTAAGATAGTATCCACCCGGTTTTTGGGGAGAGAGCGGTCAAGAGGAAGATATGCATGTCCTGCTTTTAGAATGCCAAGAATTGCAACCATCATTTCGATGGAAGGTTGCAATTGTATGGCAATGAATGTTTTTGGCTTTAACTCTTTTTCCAATAGCTTAAAAGCGACGATATGAGCACGTTGATTTAACTGTGAATAGCTGATTGTTTTCTCTCCATAACGCAGAGCCGTTTTTTCAGGAAATCGAGCTGCAGTTCGCTCAAACCAGACAGTCAAAGGGAATTTTTCGATTTGTTGTCGTGCCGGTTGATATAAGTTTTTTAATAAGTTTCGTTCAACTTCACAAAGAAGAGGTATGGATCCGATTTGTTGTTCAGGGTCGGCAATTATTGAATCCAGTAATTGTTTGAAATTTTCTGAAATATGCTGAATAGTTGTCTTTTTAAAAACATCAGAGCTGTATTTTAAAAGAAAGACGAGCCCATTTTTGTCTTCGATGACCTGAAGCGACAGGTCAAATTGTCCCTCCTGGTGGGGAATTAACAGCGGCGCAAAGTCAAAGTCTTTGCCAGCTTTTTTTGAAGAAGGAACAGTTCGTTCTATAATTCGTTTGAATCGGTCCGGAGATAGTAAATCGAACAGCACTTGATAGAGCGGGGAACTGCCTGCCCTTCGTTTCGGATTAATATGATCTACAACGGCGGAAAAAGGGATCTGCTGCTGAGCCAATGATTCTTTCACCTCGGCTCCAAGCCTTTTCATTAATTCTATAAACGTGGGATTGCTCTCCAAAGTTGCTTTAATAACCACTGTATTGACATAGTAACCTACTGATTTTCGGAAATCAGCATCAGGCCTTCCCAGGGTTGGTGTGCCAATCAGAAGTTCAGATTGCCCTGAATAGCGATGAAGCAGTACACAAAAAGAACTGAGTACAGTGGCATATAAAGCAACACCCTGACTTTTCCCCAGTTTTACAAGACTCTTTGTTTTCTCACTTGATAGTTCAAAGGAGACAATCCCTCCCTTCAATGAAGGCCTGTCAGGGTGCCTGAAGTCATATGGCAAACTGATAAGGTGGGAAGCTTTTTCAAGTTTATGGTACCAATATTCCAGTGATTTACTTGCCTCAAGAGTATTGAGAAATCGTCTCTGCCAATCGATAAATTCAAAATAAGCCGGGGCCTCAGGCAGATCTATGGGACGATTTTCAATAATTCCCTGAAAAATGAGTTGCAGCTCCCGTACAATTATTCCGATGGACCAATACTCACATAAAATATGGTGAGTACGGAACAATAGCACCGGTGCATTTTTACGATTTCGATAAAGATAGACTTGAAATAACATTTCCTTCCCGAGGTCGAAAGGGGGGAAATCGCCAGGTAAAATGCAATCCGGCATTTCTTGCCACTTTTTATCACTCAATTCAATCACTTCAGGCTCAATGGAAGTATATCGGCCCTCCACAAGGCACTCTTTACTATTCCGGTTTTCTATACTGCATGATAGTACGGGGTGGCGACTTATCACTTCATTAATGGCTTGGGTTAGATCCGCGTCACTAACATTTTTATTGAGCCGGTATGCTGCCAAAACGTCGTAAGCAATACTCCTGGGCGTTAATCGGTTGATAAACAGCAGCGACTTCTGAGCCGGGGAAAGAGAATACCGTTTTAATTGAGATTCATTCATCTGAATTTGCATAGGAATGGTTGGAATAGGTGTAATTGATAAAAGGGATTAAATTTTCTATTTGTGAAGCTCTGAATCCTAATTTATTACATTGAAGGAGTACTAGTGTTCTTTCTTCCTGAGAAGCAAACACTCAAATAGTCCTTAATTTTAGATTTCACCGGAGTTTTTTTGTATGTAGATTGGAATTTCCCCAGAAAAGCCACCTGATTCTTCTCACCCCCACAAACATAATAATGCTTTCAGGAAGAACTTGACGATTAATCCTCCCGACCTGAATTAGAGAAAGGGGTGCTGCAAGCATGATATTCTCATTGCATTACAGCACGTAACACCCCCATTCAATTTCCGTTTTTACCTTCTTTTGCACATTAAGTCAATAAAAAAAAGCACAACAGAGCAATATGTGTCGTATATTTTTGTTTTTAAATATGAAATAAAAAAGTCCTGCTTTCATTTAATGTATGGGGTTGTTATGGGGAAACATTCAATTCTAACAGTCGATGATGAACCAGGGCTTTTGAAAAGCCTATCTCATCTTAAAGATCATTTTGAGATTGTCACTGCTTTTAATGGTCAAGAAGGTTATAAGCAATATAAATCTCACCCTGACTTATCCATGGTTCTTCTTGACCTCAACATGCCTGTCATGAATGGCGCTTAAATGCTTAAAAAAGTTCGGGATGAAAACAAGAACACCAAGGTTCTCATAATGACTGGAGGCCATTGCGACGAATGGACCAACAGCTGGATATCCAAGAATACTTACGAAAGCCTATTGATTTTAAAGCATTTATAGGGAAAATTAATCAGGTTCTGGAATTGCTGAAATAGTATCAATCAATGATTTGTTGCAGGATTTAAAGGAAATAAAAAAGGACTTAACCGAAATGGGCCAGGTCCTTCATATTACCGGCGTCCCCAGGGGGACTTGCCTCCCCCCCGTCGCCAACCTGAAAGTCTAAAAAACTATAAAAACGTAAGTGCTTGAAAACAGGTCGGTTTCCCCTTTTTACCTGAAAAAATAAGCAGTTTTAACGAGTCTATTAATTCTGCACATTTTAATGTTCCCTCTATTTTCCGATAAATTCCAGCACAAATTTAGCACACAAATTGCGGATGCTAAATCCTGACAGTTTGAAACCATCATAATAATCCGATTATTAATTGTTTTCGGATTATCGTTTTTTATAGTAGTATCATTGTCTCTATGAAGGAAAAAAGCAAAGCCATGCCGGGCTATGCGGCCCGGCCCGATTCGATGGATTTCAGGGACAGGATGTATGTCCCGCCCCTCGTGGAGGTTCCCGCCCAAATGCCGCTGGAGGAGTACATGAAGCACAAGGTGCCCGTACTCGACCAGGTGGACGAAGGGGCCTGCATAGGCTACGCCATGGCGACTATGATCCATTACCAGCTCTGTACACGCCGGGAACCGGACAGGAAGCAGGTGAGCGTGGGGATGATCTACGAGATGGCCAGGCGCTACGACGAGTGGCCGGGGCGGAACTACCTGGGATCCAGCGCGCGGGGTGCAATGAAGGGGTGGTATAAGCACGGCATCTGTGCCGAAGAGTTGTGGGGATACGACCCCAAAAACCCGGACCGCCTACTGACGGACGAACGCGCCGCCGATGCGGCCAGGCGTCCTCTCGGCGTCTACTACCGGGTCCCCCCCAAAGACTTGAGCGCCATGCACGCGGCCCTTGCCGAATGCGGCGTCCTCTTCGCCGCCTCCATAGTGCATGGGGGGTGGAAAAAGATGGGGGAAAACCTGGATAAAAAAGAGGCCCTCATCCGGCGCGAATCCCGCTCCGTGGGCGGCCACGCCTTTGCCCTCGTCGGCTACGACTCGGAAGGCTTCTGGGTGCAAAATTCCTGGGGAGAAAAGTGGGGCTACAAGGGCTTTGCCAAGCTGTTATACGACGACTGGCTCGCCCACGGCCAGGACGTCTGGGTGGGACGACTGGGTGTGCCGGTGAAAATGTCGGGCAGCGTGAGCGCGGTGGAGAAAGCCGCTACGGGTAAATAACGGTTGCTGTCACTATTAACCTAGCATTTACTTCGTTTTTTATTACTTAAAAGGTATGTAATTGTGATATTGCAACCACATTTCTCCCCACTCTAATGCTTCTGGTCGCCAACTCCTTGATAAACGTATGCTGTGAATTGCATTTTCGAAATCCACATTAAACATTCTCAAACCAAACACTTCATCAAGCCCTTTGCTTTTATTGTAAACATAAAATGCTTCCTCTATGGCGCGTGCCTGCCTATAATAAAGAGGAGTCAAGTTAATTTGAGCTATCTCAAAATTTCTACCTTTACTTATGTGTTGTGCAGCCCGTTTCGTAATACCTTGCAGAGTGATGCCAACATATACAATTTCACGATTTATTTTATCAATACCTAAATAAACGTTATACACCTGACCTTTATTGCGTGGGTCTATTAACAATACTTTATATAGTTGTGAATTAGTTAACCTAGCTTTAATCAAATCAATTTTTTGTTTTGTTTCTAGCAAAACGGTACTTACTTTACTTGTTTCGCTCATTACACCATTAGCCACAGTGTTGCCTGAGTTCTTTGTAACCAAGTCTTCAGAAGAATCTTGAACTCTATTAAGTAAGCGATAACCACCACGAACAAAGAAAGGAACCACATGATAAGCGAGTAAAGCTAAATTAAATATTTTCCAAACACGAAGAAAAGCAGGACCACCTTCCATTTTCATAATCTCTTCTTGATGATCAATAATATATTGTGTTGCAACTTGAAAAGTCACTTTTGCCACATTTAATAATGACTTCCCAATCAATGTTTTAGCAAAGGAACTACCTACTGAAAGTGGCAATGTAATCAAAAATAATTTAGCAAATCTTGCTGAACTAACGTGCTCTTTAGTAAGCGCTATCATTTCAGGTGCGGTCATAAGTCGCGGTTCATAATTATTTTCGCGAAATTTTACCAAAGCAATATCACTGAACGACAATTGATAATAATGATGTTTTGCATTAATCGCTGTAATACCATCATGTACATTCCATCTTATATCCACTATTCCTTTCATGTCATATTTGGCTTTTTGTGGATATTCCCTATAACTCCAGGTGCCAGGGCTAGTGATTTCAGAAGGCGCATAAACATGCACGCTCTTCACACCCTGACCCGCCTCCAGCTTGCTAATACTTTTCTCCAGACTTGAGTTACCTTTTGCGTGCAAAGCTACGAGCTTTGCATTATATATTTTTAAATAGAGATCAAAATTATCATTATGCATATCTTCATATAATCGCTCGAGATAGGTTTTTCTTCCATCACGCATGCTACTTAGCTTTTTTAAAAGTTTAATAAAATATGTATCCGCTGAAAACATAAGAAAAATAGAAAGTATCTCTTCCTCTTCAGCCCCCCCCGTTCTTTTATCAACTAATTCTTTAATTCGGTTAGCCATTATTTCGACTGTCAAATCCATAAAATTTTCGAAAGGCATAACCTTGGCTGACTTGTCTTTTACATAACCTACCCGACCATTGGTATTTTCTATTATGTCATTTGGTCCTTGAGTATTTAACAAATTGCTTCTATTTTGCGAACAACCTATCCCCGCATTGCTATAACCGTCCTGAGTCATAGCTATAACTTCACCTTGTGTAACAAGGCGCATATCACTGTCAGTTGGTTTTTCATATAAATATAACGGCACCATACCTTCTTGTTGCACCGTACTTATATACGCTGTAATGCCAACAAAGTTATCCTTACATGATCCATTATCAGTCGAATAGTGGTATCTATTTAATTCATGATTATGCCAGCAATATAATGGTTTTGCATTGGGTTCATATTTACTTAAAGAAATAAATTTTGGTTCTCTATACTGATACTGCAAACCCAGTTGCGAGTCAGAATACCCCTGACTTAAATTTGTATAAGCATGTAGATGGTAACTAGGGTTATTAAATTCATGTACTACATCTGCTACACAATTAAACGTTAATGAAATATCCAAGCCCGGATTCGCAATCAAAGCAGGTCTCAAACTAACACAGCGCACCTCGCCTAATTCATCTATGAAACGGGTTAAAATGCCTACAGGTCTTTTTTTACCGTCCTTTTCACCAAAGACAATTGCTCCGGTATCTCCTTCACATGCAAAAGGAATGGCAGACACGCCGCCAACCCGGAAATCATATCCTTCTACTTGCGTTATAATGCCTTGTGTAACACCGGTGCGTGCCCCGGACTTCCATACCTTCATGCCGTATTGCGGTTCAAGGAATATCCGCTCGAATTCGATGCCTTCGACTTCCGTTGAAGGCTCACGTTCACCCGTGGGTTTTATGAGGAGAAAATTAGAAGTAAAGACCAGGTCGTCGCTTGCTTCGTAATAGTCCAGATCAGACTTATAAGCCTCACCGACAGGTGTGCCGGAGGTTCCTTGATAGATGAGGTCGCTATGCTCAAGCTGCCCCTTTTTGTTAATTGACAGTGCGCCGAGAATATCCCGCGAAGTAAGTATAATCGGCCGGCAGGTTAAACGATCATAAACAACCATGCCCAGCGTACCGTAAGGCTGTTTGACGCCATCCTGCTCGGCATAGATGGCGATGCCCCCTTTAAGCTCATCATAGGTGCCGGTACGGGCTTCTGATTCGGGGGTAGGGCATTTGCGCTCTTCGGGCGCTACCTTATCTGCTATTTCAATTACATCGACAGGATAGCCGGGAATGCGGATTACGCCTTCAAGGCGCGGTGCTTCTGTACGTTCTATAGGTTGACTGTTTTCAGCAGGCGGGCGGGTGGCGGGCGCAGGTTGACCGCCTGTGCCGCCAGTTTCTGTTTGATTTTCACCGGGAAGTTTTTGTTCTTTCTTTTTCTTGACCGTAACGCGAATGCAGAGTGTTTCAGTAGGTTTACCGTTTCTCAACTTGAGAGCAACACCGACACTCATAACGCCTTTTTTCCGCATCAACCCCGGCGTCTCCCGTTTAACAACCTCTTTCAATTCCCTTATGTTTTCGACAGTTATTTGCATTTAATCCATTCTTCCATTTGCCGGTTGAATTTCTGAGGGCGTTAGTGCGGTGTATGTGCGAAGCTGGTGTAGAGATTAATGTATCGATCAATTTTAACGCACATAAATACACGTCACTTTACACCATCATAGCAAAGGCATCTATTCAGGATCTTTATCATAAAAATCAATATGGAGATGATGTACATGCGTATCGTGACTATTATTTAAATAAACATTCTCTTTTCTGCTAAAAATCCAATTATTACCTTGCTTCCAACCGATGCAGTTATACCATGGAGTATTGTAATACCTTACATTATACTTTCCTTTTTCATCTGTAAGTTGCTTCAAGAATTTTATTGCTTTAGAATTTCTATTTGCTGCAGTTGCGTGTTTAGTCATAAGCTTCCCTATTTGTTCTTGTGTATAGTCATCATCATGTCTGTCTTGTCTTGACCCAGTTCCAAATAATCTCATAAAATCAATATCCAAAGCCTTTGCTATAGAATTTAACTTAGCAAATGATAAATCCCTTTCATTTCTGATTTTAGACAAAGCATTTGTCGCTATTTTTTTAATCAAGGAGTTTGGGTGATTTTTACTGTGAAATTCCAATGCCTCTTTCATCCACTGAAGGTCATGAAAGGGATACTCTTTTGCTTCGTCTTTCATCTTTATACTATGTAAATCCATAGCTAAACCTCTCTTATGCGTGTTCCAGTCCTGTCTAAAATAACAAAAACTATTTACCGTGAGTGTTTCTATATTAAAATCTTCAATGATTCTTTTAAGGTTTTTCCAAAAAGATGGCTTAACGAGACATATGGAATTATATATGCCCAAGCTTTTGTCTTCCCCAAGAGTCTTGACAGAAAGATTTCTCGCACTCATATAACTAAAGGATTGCATTTTTATTTCTCTTTTCTTTGCTGTATTCACTATATAACTCAGATCAAGAGATTCTTTTTCAAGAGCAATATAGTATGGGTGTAATGGATCAAATGGTTGTTCTGTTGGGGGATAATATTTTTTTATCTCAGATAATTCTAATGTGGGGTAAAATTCAAGCAAAGCGTCCCAGGATGGAAATTGGTATCGTTGAGAGTATTGATGATATAGTACGATAAATAGAAATATTTTTTTAGATATTAAGCCTCTTTCTAATGGAGGCTTAACCATTTTATACTGTATTTTTTCTTTCCCCCTCACCTTTATTAGTGTCTCTAATCTAAAAATATCATAATTTATTCTATATAACTCCTGAAAATATGCCAGTAATAGCGTGCTCGCCATTCCAAACTTACCATCTTTCTCTTCTTTATATAAATCCTTCTTTATTGATTTATAAAACTTTATTGCATCCAACCAGATTTTAAATTTTTTCTTTTCACTTCTAATGCGAACACTATTTAAGTAGATTTTAATTTTTATCCAATGTAACAATTGATTTTTAAACCATTCCAGTATTGTTTTTTTATCCTTATACTCTTGAAGAAAATCTGGCAGTTTTATAAAATTTTCAAAAACGGTATTTTTAAAAAATATTAAAGGCCCATTGTCTTGATTAAAAATATCTTGATTTCGCTCTACTAATTTAGCTGGGTAGTCTACTAAAATTTCCTTCATTGTATATTCGCCAGCGATAAGTGTCTTTTTTAGGCCATCCCAGCTTACTTCAACCTGTGTTTTTTTACATATCATGAAGTTTATTTTTTTAAGTATAACTTTTATGCTGGTTATGATTATAATCAAGTCCCTTTCTGTAAAACTTTTTTTGTAATCTTTTAATTTCTCCATTAGTAGTTTATAATAATCATCAGCCTGATTTCCCTTGCCTTTTTCATATTCACAAATCATTAGCTGATTATCGCTTAACCATTCACGGCACACATCTATTGCATTTGCATCCCCTCCCTTTTTCTTAATATCTGCTTTAATTATAGATAAGTATGAATCCGTTTTGTCTCTCTTTGCATTGTTTAAAGAGATGACAATTTTTTGGTTCTCAAGGGCTTCTACCCAGTCACTATCTTCTACTAGCTCAGCCATATCTTCAGCTTCATAAAACTTGAATTTCATTTCTGCATCATGGGGAATATTAAAGAAAACTTTTGTACGCTTTACAAAGGGGCATTTAGAATAAGGAGCAACAGAAAATTCGTTTATAAATGAATGAAATGAGTCCATATCAAATTGTGCGCCTTCTTTTGGACTTTCGACACTCCAGAAACTTTTTTTAACATCCAGGTATACTTCTACATTTTTATAATTTGCTTGAATTTCGATACTCTGATCATATAAAAATTTAACCTTCTCCAGGTTTCTCCCGCCTGAAGTGCTCACATAACCAATAAGCCCATCAAAAGTACCGTCGTAAATTTTGCTCTCACTTCTATCACCAACGACACATTTTGTTTTGTTATCACCCTGTTTAAACCTGTAAAGCGGAACAGCTTTTGGATGATCCTTATCAATGCCTTTAAAAGCAGGTTCCAGGTATTCATAACCATTATTGTGGCAACCTTCTTTCATTTCTGACAAATAAACATCTTTTGTTTTAGGGTTTTTAAAGTAGTGCAAATAATTGGACTTACTTTCAAGACGTACACCCAGCTTACTCAACACCACATCAATACGGCTTGCAATACCCCAGGTTTCATTTTCAAATGGAACCGCCCGTTTCACCAGACCCACGACCCTTTTTGTCTCGGCATCAACGATAATGGAACCCGAATCGCCCGGCGCTACCACATGAGGCTGATTTTCTTTGTCAGTGGTGCAAAACAGAAAATCGGTTGGTGATAAATGGCTGCAGATAATCTTTCCTTCAGTTTTGCCCGTTCTGGCCCCGTATTTAATGACCTTCATGCCGATAACCGGCGATATTATTTCACGAGGTATTTCTCCGATCTCTTTCACTTCCATTTTGTAAAAATCGCCCATGGGAAAACCTGTATCTTTTTCTACACTGGCAATGGCTGCGTCTATAGTTCTTACTCCAAAGATAGAACTTTCTACTGCCCCGATTCTATATTCTTCGGCCTGCCCCCCCTGGCAAACATATGTGTCTTCAATGTTTTCACTTGTTTGGCTGTCTGCAATAACATGGGCGTTGCTTAAAATAAATGGTTCATTAAATGAATCGTGTTGGCCATAGACAATTGCGCCTAATGTTCCAATATTGTCGCTGCCTTCTTTTTGAATGTTGATGCCGCTTTGCAGGGTTTCCTGCGGTCCTGTATTTGCCCAGCCAAGTTGTTCCAATACTTTGGGTTGAATCCTGACATTGGTTTCTTCCAATGCCGTAACAAAGTCATCTGCCACCTCAACCACATCGATCAGATACCCCGAAAGCCGTACCTGGCTTTTGATTTTCTGGAGTTCCAGCTCTTTCTTTTTTTCAGCCTCTTTGCGGGCGGCTTCTTTATTGGCTTTGTTTTTTTGCGTCTGATTTTCTGTAGAAGGCGAGACAGATGCTTGGCCTGAAAGAGCGTTCTGACCGTTTACATTTTGATTTTCTGCAAGCGCTTCTTCAATTTTAATTTCCTTTATTGATACCCGTATGCAGAGTAAATTCGTTGGCTGGCCTTTTCTAAACTTAAGTGCTACGGCAACGTTTTTTACGCCGGGAATTCGCATCAAACGCGGCGTTTGGCAGCGCACGACCTCTTGCAGTTCGATTATATTTTCTTCGGTGTTTTGCACCTCACTCCCCTCCTGGAAAATCCGCTTCCAATCGCATAATCCTCATCGCCCTTGCATCGTCCCTCGATCCGCGCCGTTCCAGGTTAAGCTCTAACGCAACCTTTATTTCAATCTCATCAACATAAGATTAACTCGTATGACATTCCGGCAGGCAGTGGGCGCAGCCATCAGCCGCATCATAACGCTTCTTCCCTTCGGCAACGGCGTCACTGCCGCTGGCAAATTCACCCAGGTAAGCCCTGTTCTCTGTGTTAGGGAGCCATCGGCAATCCGTAAGGTGCACTTCGTGGTCGCCATTGGCCTGGGCATTCATGTTGATATAATACTTATTTTTTCTGGTCCACTTCCCCATCCCCGGAAAATCCGCTTCCAGCCGCATTATCCTCAACAACCGCGCATCGTCACGCGCACCCTGGTCGCCTGCATTCTTCTCGGCCAGCGCCGGATTTATCGTCTCATCCGTATAGACATCGATGCCTATAACAAAACCTGCATTTTCACGGCGCGCTCCGGCGTTATCGAGCCACTCCGCCATTTCTCGTCCGAGACGGCTTACGGCGTCGTCTGCACCGGGATTAACGCCCTTCGAAGTATCGGGCACATGGTCCAGGATGAAACGGGGCTCGAAGAATAGCGGCGTTTCGCTGCCGAAGGAATCGGTATCGCTCCAGTCACCGGCCACCCCGAAGCCGTAACGCACGCTCAGCGCCAGGCGCCGTTTGATCCCCGCCGCCTCCGGGCCAAAGCCGAGTCCCAGCAAACGATGGAGCACGTCGGCCAGCAGCTCGGTGGGATGGCTGAACCTGGGCGCTCCGCCGGGGATAAGCGCGTCGATCTTAATCCGTTTTTCCAGTTCCACCGAGGGGAAGAAGCGATCGGGCAGGGTTACCACCGGCGTTCGGTAGATAAAGGCCTCGGCCGTCTTTTGCCCTTCCAGCAGTTCGGCATTTCGCACCGTTTTAATGCGCACCCGCACATTCTGCTTTTCCAGGATATGGAGGTCAGTAAAGCCGAAGCGGCGCGGCAACTCTTCCAGTTCGTCCGTATTTTTCCCCTTTTTGGCAAACCAGTCGGACAGGGTCACCGTAAAGACCGCTATCTCTCTGTCCTCATCCCCTGTCTCTATTTCGGGACCTTCCGTCTCTCCTTCAATGCCGTCCACTCGCACCATGGGCGGCGGGTCGCCCGGCGCGCACCGGAAGGTATAGACAAGGTCGTCTTTCACCACCGCACCCGCTGTGTTGCTTTCGGTCACACGCTCTTCGGTAAAATCGTAGCGGTGCTTCGTGGTGCGCAGCCCTTCGCCGAGGCTTACCGGCTGAAGCGGTCCGCCCCGCTCGTAATGCTCTCGCCAGTGAAGCGCCAACTCCTTAATGAGCACAACCATATCGTCGATGATCCAGTGCAAGTCGGCGCGCTCGCCGGCGCCCGCCTCATACTTGGCCGCGACACGTTTTTCGAGAAGATCGATATACTTAATGAGCGTAGTATCGCACTGGGCGAGGGCGTGGAAGAGATCCTGGAAGAGACGGCCCTTTACGCCCAGCATGGGTGCCAGTTCTTCCAAAGCCTTCAGGTTAAAAAAGATCTCCATGCTGTGCGTGTCCTGCTCGGCGAACTCGGCCTGAAAGTCTACCTCGTAGCGCCAGGCGAGCAGGTCATCGTAGGAGTCCAGCGCCGGATAGCCCTTTTCGTCCATCTCGTAATCGGCAACTCCCTGCTGGTGCGACAGCCTGGGCGGCGTGGGCAGATCGCGCAGCGGTACCGGGATCGACAGCTCACCCAGTTCGGTAGGCGAAGGCGGTATGACAAAGGAGAGGAGGATATCTTCACCTGCACTGTTTTGAATTTCCAGACCACTCAGTTGAAAGGCAACGCCGGTATCGATGGTGCGGTGCTCTTCGGGCTTGAGCACATCGACGGCCATTGCCAGGTGATCCTCTTCACGCTTAAAGCTCGTCGGCTGGAGCGTATAGCCCGTATCGAGGGCCACCGTTTTGTCCTCCACAAAGTTGCCGGTCGCCATAAAGGGTTCACCGCCGCTTTCGTCAAAAGTGAGCGGGAAAAAGACGGCCGTGTCAATATCATAGGCAGCAGCGAGACGATTGCCTATCCGCTCTTTCATAATGCGGCGCGTAACCTCGCTTTTTGCCGGTTCGCCGTCGGCATAATCGATAATCTCTGTAAGCCCCGTCGTAAGAGCACTTGCCAGTTCAGCCCGCGCCTCCAGCAGACGGTCGTAGCTGTTGCTTTCAGGCGTAAGCCCCGCTTCGGCCAGTGCAAGCGCTGTGGCCGGACGCAGGAGCCGGTCGAGTTGGGCAAGCGTTGTTAACGCCCACTCGTCAAAATCGATATCGGAATAATTACGGAGCGTAAACGCCTTATTTTCCACAAATTTGCCGCTCTCGGCATCCATTTTGCCCAAAGTGAGATTGGGCTTATCTTCGATAAATTTATAGACGGGCACCTTTTTGCGATTCATGGGTGTGGTGGCAAGGGGCCGCAGCGATAAGAAAGCGGGCTTTTGCGTTTCGACCTGATAGTTGTAGCCGCCTGCGCCCAGCCTCACCGCCCAGAGCGAAGGTTTTTCGCTCCCTGCACGGCGCGGCGTTCCGAGGCCCAGATGGAGGGTGTCGGCAGCCAGCGCATTCTGAAAGTCCTTTGCATAACCCTGGAGGGCGGTAGTCTTATCATCGCTCACCGCCCCGGCCAGGGCGGGCGCAATGTCGGAACTCATGAACCAGACCGGCTCCTCATCGTGCAGTTCGGGATGGATAAGTTCAAAATCCTCTTCCGTCGGTACCTGCGCAAAGCGACGCAGCACCAGCATCGCCTTCAGTTCAAAGGCGGCGGGGTTTTGGCGCGGAACTACGGGCCGCGTCAATTTTAGCGGCGGCGGCGGTTTGAGATAACGAGCATCACCGCGAAGCAGATTGGCCCCGCCAATGGCCGCGCCAAACTCTTCCATGGTAACCGTTCGCCCCGCCCGCCCCGAACAGGCCCGGCGCAGCGTCTCGAAGCTGTCGCTCTCCACGGTCGTCAGTGCAAAGGAAAGGGGGGCGCCGCCAGTCCTGGTCTCCGCCTCGATAGAGATGACAATATCTTTTTGAATGACATCGGAGCGCCTGGCGTTGAGTACCAGAAAATCAGTCAGGCTGATGCCCATTTCCGCCGCCACGGCAACAGGTGACACAAGCGCACTGTTATGCCAATCGCTCGCCTCAGTCGGCGCCGTCAGGCGATTCTCCAGCATGATGGGGGCTGCGCCGTTTAAAATCAGATTATCGTTGGCGCTTACGATCTCGCTTGCTTCGGGAGCAAGGGCCAGGCCGCTCGTAGCTGCGCTACCTGCCTCTACCGTCTCGATTTCGTAGATAAGTCGTCTTCGCAGCATGCCAAGGCTCTCGTCAGGCTGCAGTACTTCGCTGCGCTCCACAAGTTTCAGCACCTTTTTTGGCGTAAGCAGTTCTTCGCGGTCAGCGAACTCCTGCAGGAATTCAACGGGCGACAGCTTCAAATCGGCGGCGGCGGCGTTAATGGTGTGGTCGGCCCGAACCTTCACCCCTTCATCCTTTACATCTCTCTTCAGCAGGCCTTCTTTCAAAAGTCCCGCTTCATTGCCGTAAGCGCCGCTTAGCGATTCAATCAAAAGGTCGATGGTTACATCCAGCGCCCCGGCGATGGAATTGAGCGAATCACGGCCCACCTGCCATTTGATGGGAATCTTTATGAGCGGCAGAGTAGCGCCGTTGCCCCTATCCAGGAATTGGCCGAGCGGCAGCGTCTTAAGCGGGCGGGCCAGCTCTTCAGCCGTTATGCGGTTGGCATCACGGAAGTCCCTGAGCGTTGAATCACTCTCGGGCGTCAGTTCCATCGGTTTTAGATCTTCCGCCTGCCTCATCAGGAGTTCAACATCCTGCACAAACCTGAGGAGCTTGCTTTTCCAGATCTCCCTGATTTCGCTGTCGGGCTGCTCCTCCAGCGTGGTCCCTATCTCAACTATCAGCCGTTCATCCTGAAGCTGGGCTATCACCCGGGCCAACTCCTCTATAATACCTGCCGCCTCGTCGCTGTTTTCTTCGCGGGCGCCGAGCAGCGAAGGATCGAAGTTTATATTCACCTCGAGTTCAGGGCTGCCGCTTGTTCCGACAAAGCGGTGAGCGGCCTGGACGCCGGGCCAGCGATTGACGCCGATAATATCGTCATAGTAGCAGCACTTTAGAGGCAGCCTGGTCAGATTGAGTTCATCTTCCGCCGGCTCCCGTCCGGGTTCGGGCGGTACGGAAAAACCGGTAAAGGTAAAATCGTCGCTGCCGGCCTCGTTGCCGAAAATATCGCGCCAGGTGATGTTGAGATAACGGGTGCTTCCCACCAGGCTGTAGGGGGGATGCTCACTGCGATTTTCAAGAGCGCTCTCCGCCGGGATTACCTGTTCGTAAAGCCAGGTCCCTGTAGTCTCTTCGCGCGGACCGACGGGCAGACTGGGCGGCGAACAATCATTTCCGTTCTCATCGCTCAAGTAGTAGGAGAAGAGACTGTAGAGCGACTCCAGTTGTCCATCCTTTGTAACATCCGGCTCCGGCCGTTCAATGCGGAAGTGCAGCATATCGGCCTTATACCTGGCCCGCCTGCGGGTAAGTCCAGGGGCGGTAAATCGCAGCGCCTCGCTCCCCTTATCAATTCCCTCTGCCAGGTATATGGCATCCACATGGTGCAGCAGGTCGACATCGCCCGTGGGGAAAAGAACAACGGTAACGATCCCCTTTTTGGAACCGGCAAAGATGCGCTCGTCAGCGTCGGAGAGTTCGGGCAGGACGTCGGCCAGAAAGAAGGTGCCGCTCTCTTCATGGAGCGATTCGCCAAGTAGCTGGAGGAAATCGAGGGGCGCAAGATTGGTGGCAAAGGCCGGTGTTTCGGGCCGCTCGTCGGCGTCGTTTCTAAAAAGGGTAATCCCCTGGACATCAACGCTCCCCATGACCAGTCCGCCGTCGTTACTGGAAGGCCCCGCTACTCCTAGCGCCGGCGCGATAGCCATTCCTATGCTTCCAACTTTGAGGTCCGCCAGCGTCTGTTCCAGAAGCAGCCTTGATGTGGGTTCGATACCGGTAATACGATAGATGCTGCGTCCTTTGACGGCCGTCTCCTCGTCGAGCCGTGTTACTTCCATATCAAGACGGGCCGCCCAACTGAAAGCCATCCGTTCCGGATCGCTTGCGCTGGCGGGCGCGGCAGCCTGTGTCCGGGTGCGGGAGCGTTTGGCCGGCAGCGCCAGCCACTCGAAAGTAGTATAGTCTGCTGGCGGCAATCCTTTCAGGTGGTTAAAAAAGGTGATGGGCAGCGTGCGCAGGCGCCCGCTGTTTTCGATTTTGTCGCCGTTTTTTTGCCGCAACTGGATGGAGCGGGCAAGACTGAAATCGACCATCTCCTCACGCGTCATAGCCATGGCGGTGACCGTTGCCTGCGGGTCGAATTCGGGGTCTTCCAGAATGCTCCTAATGGCATCCACTTCGCTGTCGCCGAAATGGAGTTTGACGCTCGGCGGCTCTACCGCTTCGCCTTCAGTAGTGTCCTCTGCATCAGTAGCCTTTGGCGGTTCTGTTACCGGCTGACCGTTAAAAAGGAGCCAGTCGGCCCGGTGACCGTTGTTGGCGGGAGTGAGCGTCAGTTTCACTTTTCCAATATTATATTCGGCGCCGCTTTCTCCGGTGGTTTCGCTAACGGGCAGTTTGAACTGGAGTGCGCTCGCCTCGTAGAGATTTTGCCAGTCGCCATCCACCGGCAGGCGGACGCCGTGCAGAAGAAAGCGCGAGGTCATGGCGGATATGTCGCTATAGGCGTTGAGCTCTCTTAGCTTATCCCAGGCCTCCTGAGGCGTCAGTTCATTTATAAAAGGGATCAGCCATTCGCTGCCCGGCTTAACCAGCTCTACATAGAGATTGGCCGCCGCCAGTTCCAGCGCAGCCAGACCGTACTCCCCGGCGATCTTTTCCAGAGTGTCATCTTCCTCTATAGTATATTCAACAGCGCCCGTCGAAAGCGGTATGGTTATTGAGACACCAATATCGAGAAGCTCGGTTTTCGTCATATTGGCTTCGATAAATTCTTCAAAGAAGGGTTCGCGGTCGGCGTCGTTGGGGTGGGGATCGTAAACCAGGTTTTTATAGATATCCCCCAGCTTTGTATAGCTGTTGGCCCCCTCCATTTTAAGGGGGCATTTTTCCATCAAGGCGAGGAGCCTCGCTGCAAGCTCCTTAAGCTGAAGGGAAATGATATCGCGCCATAGCCACTCCGACATGGGAGCGTTTTCTTCCGGCGCCCCGGAGCCGCTGCCCTTCAAGCCGCTGAGGAGGGGAGCGTAACGGCCGGCCCGCTCTTTTATATCAGCCAGGGACTCCTTCGCCACAACCGGTCCTGCACTTAAGTCGACATCCTCTTTGTCCACGCCTTCGATCTCAAATTTGATGTTGAGGGCGGGAGGCAGCGGCACAAGCGCCAGTTTGTACTGACTCTCTTCAGTGGCTGAAGGCTGGCTTTTAAGATTTATGACAAAGTTGTTTTTAATAAAGGCGTTAAGCTCGCTCCAGCCGATACCCTTTACCGACGCTTCGCTCTGCAAGACCCTGTCCATCCGCTCTGCCGAAAAAATATGGATACTCTGCGGCAGTTCGCCATGCCAGGCGCTTAAGAGCCAGTTGAAAAGACCGCGAAGCCAGGTCTCGAACTGGACGGGCGGCGTCTGGCTGCTTTCGGGATTATCAGAATCTATCTCTTCGGCAAAACCGGCCAGCGGCGAGGCGACGGCGTAGCCGGCAAAAGATTTGTCGCCGTTATTGGCGTCGAGATCGATGCTGACGCCGTACCAGGAGTGCCAGGTCAGATCCTCTTTTTGTTCAGCCGCAGGCGGCTGCGTCCAGTCGAAAGCGGTCAGTTCGTGGAGTGCTGCACCGTTGCCCATCGTCATCCGGAGCGAAGGCTGATGCCTGGGATCATTATGGAAGTGGAAGCCGCGTCCCATACTGGCAGGCAGCGCCCTCGTACCCACAATCCAGGGCGTCGGCTGTCGGCTGCCCAGGGTGTAGGAAACGCGCACCTCAGTGCTGAAGCTGAGAGTAATCTTAAACCAGCCGATTTTTATCCTGGCCTTAACACGCACTCCGGCACGGGCGTTTATGTTGATGGGCATATAACATTCAAAGGTCACGCTGGCGATGAGATAAACATCCACACTGAAGTTGATACAGATTATGCTGAAGTCGATCCGTCCCCGCACATAGGCAAAAATACCGAAGGTGCCGGAGAGGCGATAAAAGAGATCTTCGCCCTGGTTTTTGTCGTAGGGAAGGTAGGTGGCGAAGGTTCCCTCCACTATGGTCATAATACCGATATTGATCTCGGCATAAAAACAGCCGGAACCGATGCTCTTGCCCACCCCAACGGTAAAGCCGATGCCAAATTCAATAACCGGATCAAATTCACCGTTGATTATCTGCGGCACCGTGGTTGAGGTGGCGCCGTTCAATGAACCGTAATAGAAGCCTCCGGCGCCGGTGAAAGGCAGCACTGAAAGATAAAATGAGCGGCCGAAGTTGCCGCCGTAGGGAAAACCGAAATCGAGCTTAAAGTTGCCGTTGGTAAAGATATCTACCCCGATGACAGGCAGTTTCAGTGTTACGGCGCCCAGCTCTATAACGCGAAAAGCGGGAGGCAGTTCCAGTTCCATGCTGTAAACCCCGAGGCCCGGCGCGATGCGTTTATAGAGAATTTCAAACTCAAAACCGGAGAAGGCCTTGGCGGCGGGCCCGTCGAGCCGTATTACGAGTCCATAGAAGAGCGGGTCGTTGAAGATGGCGCCAATGCTGAGAAAACCGGCGGCGGTGAAATCAAACCCGATGAGCCATTCACTATCGGCGTTATAAGTAAGCGGCCCGAGTGCACTACCGCCCTTGCGTGGATTTTCGTCAAAGGCGCTTCGCAAATCGTCTATCGCCTGAGCGACCTTATCATAACCGGCGGCATTGCGCATCGCCACATGACGGCCCAGGCCGAGATAACGCAGCTCAAAACCGATATCGGGGACGGGCAAGGCCGGCGGGTCTTCGGTAACGGGATCGAAAGGTTCTATTTGGCTGTCAAAGATTTTCCCATCTATATTAAAAGTTATCCTGGAATCATCGGTGTCGTAGGTGAGCGCAATCGATTTTATATCGATACCGGGAACCTCATTGATAAAGCCAAAGCAATCGCTCATCGACAGCGTAACAGCGTTGGTCCGGAGGTCGATTTTGAGCTCCGTATCCGGCATATCAATTTTTTCAAGTTCACTCCAGGGGTAGGGAAAATCGATATAATACCCGGGAATCATCAGGTTGATAAAACGTTCAATGGCGTTAAAGATATTCATCCCATTGAATTGTACGGTGATGAGCTGTATGGATTCGGTCCCCTTTTTATCCAGACTGCAATCGAGCCAATCGCCGTTATCAGGATTGCCCCCCTCTGGCAGCCAGAGCCCTACAGAGAGATTCATATCAGGATCGTTGATGGGGAAAGAGGCCTTCAGTCGCAGCGTCTTATAGCGCATCTCGCCGGAGGCTTCGCCTATCCAGGGATTACCGGTCTTCTCTCGCTCCAGAGCGATTCTACCCGTTAAATCAAGACCGCTGCCGCCAAAGGGGAGCTTGAGTGAAAAATCGGAAGCGGCCCTGAAGCCGGCCTGTCCGCTTTCAGTATTGAGTCTGGCATTCAACTCCGTAATCACCAGGGTCCGCAGGTCTGCAGGCACATCGTTTTCAGCTATGCCAACGACTGAAACCAGTTGGGGCAGAGAAAGCACCGAGCCGGAGGCAAGTCCCCCTTCGAGAATCCAGGCGCCGCCGCTGGTCAGTTCGACGCTGAGATCCAACACTCCATCGGGCGTCTCTCCTTCAGCCGCCTCTTCACCCAGTTGTATGGTTCCAGCCAGTACGCCGTAGTAGCGGGTCTCGGCCTGACTTGCGTCGACATTACCCCGCAGCGAGATTGACTTTAAACTGAGATCCAGTCCAATGAGACCTTCAAAATCCCAGGTGCCATCGAGGGCAAAGTAGAAGTTGTAGTTCTTTTTCCCGGCGTTGCCCGCGATGCGAAAACCGACAATATCCATATCGGGAAAAGAGGCGGGCAGGGAGGTACCGATCAGATCTTCCATGCTTTGCTTGATGTTGGGGGCGGTGGCGGGATCGAGTTCAATGGAAAACGCCTGTTCCGGTATCTCCAGGGTAAAATCGAGAACTGCACCGCCCAGCGAAACCTTGCCGTAGATATCGGCTCGGCCGGAAACAGGATCGGCCGTGGGCCAGAGGGTAAAGGCGCCGCCAATCTGATAAATTGTGATACCCGGCAACAGCTGCATCTCGCCCTCCAGAAGGGCGGCGATGGTGATATCTTCCGGCACGCCGGAGACGGCGCCGAGGAGCACCCGGATACTCTGTAGCTTCAGTTCGGCCGGGATTTCATCGGGCAACGGCAATCCGAGCCCGGCGGAGTCCAGACTGTCGCCATCCTCTTCGTCCAGCGCGGCGTATAAAACATGAAAGGGCCGATCGGGCGGTGCCGGTATCAGGTTGAAATCGACAATTACGGTTTTGCCGTCCAGTTCCAGTGTCAGCTTTCCCTCTAATTGCAGCGCAGCCTGGAGCAGTCCCTTTTCGTTCTCCTCAGCCACAAGTGCAATGCGGATATCGGAGAGAGTTACCATGCCAAAACTGACAGATTTTAAGGCGTCGGTTTCAATACGCAGACTCTCCAGCGTACCGGTTGCACCTATTGAACCGTGGCCGGTCACCGGCGCATATTCAGCGAGTAGCGGCATGAGCGGCGCCAGCAGATCGTCAAGGCCGGGATTGAGTCCCGCCTTGATCTCGATCTTGCCGGGATCATAGGCGTTACTGTGGAGCCCGAGCTCAAGTGCGCCCAGTGGAATCCAGAGGCCTGAACCGGTCAGTTCGGGGAAAAGTCCGGAAGGGGTAACGCCCATCTCCGGTTTTACATCGAGCTTCAGGTGAATCTCTTCGCCTTCGATGAAAAAGGTGGCCTCTATTTTAACAGGCGGCAGACCGAAGAGGGCGGCGTAACCCTTGACAACGGTAGTGGTGGTGTTCGCCTTAATGTCCGTATGGAGGATCTCCAGGCCCATCGCCTGTTCCGGCAGGTAAGCCTCCAAAAGATCATAGATACAGGGGAGATCCTCGTGAGGTTGCAAAAGCAACACGCCCTCTTCTGAATCGATTAGCTGTTCATCCAATCGATTTTTTATATCTTCTGCAGTTAAGGCCAAATTCTTTTCCTTCTTCCTTTTTTATATCTATATCTTAAACCGATTTCATTTAATCTTCGCTGTACTGTTAACCTGGCTTGTTCCAGGCGGCATACCAGGCAATCTTGCCCGAACCGCCCGCATCAGGATCGCCAAAGAGGGCGGCATCGATACTCCCTTCGGGCGGCAAGGAGAGCCCAAGGGGCATTTCGATTCCGATGCGGCGAAATAGCAAAATTATTTCGCCGTTTTCGGGATTGACCATGAATTGAATCCGTTCAGGACCGATTTTGATGAGATCGTCGACAATATCGAATGCGCCGTCAAAACCGGGGATGCGCAGGCCCAGATTGACCGCCGCCTCTTTACCGGAAGGCCACCAGGCCAGGTTTAAAAAGCTTTTAATGCCAATGCCAAGATCGATGCGATACTCCATTTGAAAACCCTCTTCCTCGCGGGTTGTCTGCGATAGCGGTGATACTACTGAAGCCAGCTTCAATGTGGCCACTCCCCCCGGAGGGAGGTGCCGCACCGAATCAAGGGCCAGTGGAAAGCGGTTTGCAAGCGAGCGCTCACGCGCTTCAGCCGCAGCAACCTGAATCCGCATAGGTTCGATTGAAAAGGTCATTTCTGAGGGGGGCCGCTCGCTTACATCTGCCGAAATCGAAAAAGCGAGGTTGAGTGCCATATTCTGCATTGGAATTTTATCGTAGGAGAAGATATCAAACTCTTTCAGGGCCTGAAACTTGAGATGACCGGCCAGAAGAAAGCGGCCGCGCATGTCCATATTCTTTCCATCTGTCGATTTAGTCACTGAAATAGTCTCAAAACCTGCGCGATTTAGCATTACCTCCTGCAAAACGCCGCTCGACATCTGGTAGAGCAGCTTCTCTTTACTTAGAAAAGTGTAACGACCTTTGCCATCGTGCTCTTCATAGTGTCCGTTCAGTATAATGGTGTCAGCCGGGCGTTCTTCCGGGTCCGGAGTTGGGCAGGAGGCCTTGTCGCCGAAAAGTTCGCCTATGCCGAGATCAATGCGGGCCTGGAAATTCTGGAGACGGGAGTTGCGAAAGCGGGCGCGTAGCTTTCGAACCGTCCATTCCCAGGTGTAATCGGTGTCGACGGGTGTTTCATCTTCATAATCGACGAGACCGAATAAGGCGCCACGGCCATTGGTGATAGCGCCCGAATCCTGACGTTCCAGCGAAGAAGTGCTAACCCCCACATGGTGCGCCATCAGGCGCGCCGGATCGACGCCACCGGCGATGACGGCAAGATCGTCGGGGAAACCCAGCGGCGATACCCTGACGTTAAAGGCAATAAAGCCGTTCCAGCCGGGATTTTCCCAAATTTGATAGAGAAAAGGGGCAAAATCAAGGTCTCCGCCCTCTACAGCACCTTTGGCAGTCTCTCCGGCTGCTATCAGTTTTTCGGAAACATCCCAGGGATCGAGATTGAGATACTGCCCCTCAGTCCATTCGCCTGGACGACGAGCCAACTCCGCCATCGACTCCGTATGATCTTTAAAAAGTAGTACGGTGCCGTATTTCAGCCACTCTTCAGGATCGAGATCAAAACCCCAGCCGGAAATATTTAAGAGGAAATTTTCAAAGGCGGCGTTATCTTCCAGAAAGAGAATGGGGTCGCTGATAACGGTAAAGCGACGGCCAGCCTGTAAAGCATTACGCAGCGGACCGTTGATATTTACGATGGCAAATGGATTATGATCACTGCCGGTGGTGATGAGCATGCGCCGCCACTCTGAAAGATCATGCGAGAAATTACCGATATAGCCACCGGGGGTTACTATGGAAAGTCCATCCGACGCCGGAGCGGCACTATCTGTAATTCCTCCGATTTTAAATGAACTTCCGCCCACGCTATTAACCGGCAGCGGTGAATAAACCTCCCGGGTGGAACCATCTTCATTGCGTTGAAAAAACTTCATATTCTCTCCCCGCAGCACCGCCGCCATACGCAACTCCAGTCGCAGCGCAAGAGCGCTTTTGTCGGGATCAATTCCTGCCAGGGGAAGAACCGGTACGCACTCCTTGTTTGGCGGGATAGTGCCGGGAGGACGATCGGCCAGGTTCGCAAAAGGGGTAGAGAGATAAGCGGCAGAATCATCGGGTCCGGCCGGCAGATAAAATGGCTGTTCAGAAGGCTGTGCGAAATAGGTTGCAAGTCCACCGTGAAAACGAAGGTAGGAGGTGGTAGCGCGGTTTTCGATTACAAGCGAATCCTCTTCATTGTCACTGCCGGCCCGACTGGCGGGTGTTGCGATAAAACCGGGCAGATATGCGCTGCAGCCGTTACGAAAGGTTAAGTAAAAGGGGCTTCCATCAAAACCGCCCTGAAAGAATTCTGTTCCCACCGCCCCCGGCATCAGGGCCGGGAAGTCGCTCTTTAAACCGCCAAGTTCAAAAGAACCCCATGGAGCAAGGTACCAGGCATCTGAATCCCTGCCTTCGAGCGTTTCCATTTTCCGTTCATAGACCAGTCCCGCTTCTTCCTGAGGAGTCAGCCTCAACACCTGCCCGAGGGGTGTTCTGTAATAGGTTTTGATCTTTTCGGAAGGTGAGAATTTAAATAGCGTCTCGGGCGGTTCGTGGTCCCTCCTGAGGGGATAAAGGGGATGAAGCAGGGCGGAACATTTCAGTTTCCGGCTACCCGGTGAAAAAACAGGGAAACGCATGGAGCCGACTCCCTCCGGTCCTTGAGCCTCATCGGGGAAAAAATAGCGAATCCCTGCATCGAGAAGGTCCAGGTCGGGTTCATCCATTTCCATATCTATTTTAATCCGCCCCGGTCGGTGGCGAGCCAGTTCGATAGTCAGGTCACCCTGCAAGCTCCCTGCCTGCTTTTTACCGTAGGCCGTCAGCAGGCGGGCAGGCGCCGGCTCTCCGCCCGATGCGCTGAGGATCAGGCAGCCGTCACCCGGTGTCAGAACCGAGCCCGGGTGAATGAAGAGAATGTGGTTCCTGAAGCGGACCAGGCCCCGGTCGGCAAGTCTCCCCTCTTTAACCCTCAGCCCGCAAAGCGCGCCGGGGTCGTCGAACAGTTCAGGCGACTTCAACCAGGCGACCTTGAGAAGAGGGTCGCGGCGGAAGGCACTCACACGCAGCTTGAAATCGGCAATATCGGCGGGCGGGGTATCGCAAAAGATGAGACAACTCTCATCATCGGCAAAACCGGACAGGCTTCTTTCACCGGCACTCCCTGCACGGTCATGAAGAAAGAGGGCAGGATAGGCTTCAGAAGCGTAGAGCCCGTCACCGTAGTCTGAAAATACGATTGACATTATGAACCCATCGTAAATTCGACCTGATCTCCCGGCAAGAGAGGCGCGTCGGAAATATCGGTATGAAGGTCTGACGGTGCGAGCCCCAGGTCGGACCAGACGGTACTTTTTACTTTTATCGTGTCCCCGGCGCCGTTTAAGTCAGACCACTGGCGCAGCCATTTTACCCGGCCCTGTACAACCATGTCCGGGCTGAACCAGTGAAGGTGCTCTTCGCATATCTGTCTAAGGGTCGAGCCGATAGGAACAAAACTTTTCTTCCCGTTTATAATGACAGGAATTTCCACGACAACGCCTGTCCGCCCCCTGAACCGTCGTATAACGTATTGACCGGCAGAATCATTATATTCACCGGCGGCATGCCTGATGCCGGCAACAAGGGCGGAAGAGTTGTCGGCCGCCACGAGCGCCGCATGCTCTTCATCGACAGCTGAAGCGGTCGCAGATGACGAAAGGGTTGCAGGTAAAACGACAGCCAGATGCTTTCGTTTCAGGTCTCCGGCATGGAGATCGTCCGGACCGCCGATCATACCATCCTCCGGTTCCGTTGAAGTGGTATACCCCTCTTCCCAAAAAACTGTAGCCATTGGATTAAGCGACGTTATAAAAGAGCCGTTCTTCAACCGCTGGCGACTGACGGGAAGAAGCATCTCGCCCGAGGGAACCATACCGTTGATTTCATCGCGACCCGGTCCGCAATATTGGAAAGACGCCCCAGTTACCCTAAGGCGAAAACCGGGTCGAAGCGGAACTCCCCGGGTGAAAGGGTCTATCCCCGTAGACCATATCAAAACCTCGGAAATGGCCAGAGGCAGCGACCTGACCGCCCGACTGCGGATCAAATCGGCAGCGCCGTATTTTAAGTTGGTTCCCTCTTTCAGTTCAAATTCCTCAAGAAGTTTCTCGAAATTTTCTTTTAAGGAAAGCCGCGATTCACTTTTAGAGTTCCATAAGAAGTCCCCCGGAATTTTCAGCACCACTTTGTCTGTTCCCTTGCAGACGGATGCCTCCAGAGTATCGACCTTGCTTGAAAAACCGGTATCACCTGTTGCAACACCCCCAACTTCTACATGAAAATCTTCCCCATAGGAAAAGTCAGGCGGCAAAAGGAACGGTTCAGGCGTCGTCTGGCCTGCGGAATCCGTAAAGTTGCGAAAAACCTGGAAAAGGCCGTTCTTAAAAGGGATAGCGTCTGCAATCTCAAAGCTATATGTTTTAGATATTTTGTTTCCCGCCAAATCAGCTAATTCGATTTCCATCTGGTGACTGCCAATTCCCAATAATCCAATATGCGGCAAAGGGCCAAAGTTTATTTTCCCCTTAACACCGGCACCATAGTTCTCCGCATTAGCGGGTTTCAAGGTGTAAATTGTTCCATTAGCTGCCGTTAAAGTTGCCCATGCCGAAGATGATACGATGCCTGAATCTTTATCGTATGTTTCAATCACCACCGGTTCAGCCAATCTCTCTTTGGAAACCTTGCCCGAAGGAAAAATCGATTCTATGACAGGAGGCGTGGTGTCTACTATGAAGGAAAGAGTCACGGGAATACTCTCATTCCCTGCCTGATCGCTGGCAGAAATACTTACGCTGTGCGGGCCGTCAGCCAGGGCGGCGGAAGGCATGTACTCCAGGTTGACAACCTCCAGGGATTTGCTGCTTTCGGGGTTTGGCTCTATGACAGGGGAGACGGGACTGCCGTCGAGAAGAAACTTGACGGAGCCATGATCAAGGCGGGAGCCGCCATCGTCCCTGATCAACGCCCTGACCGGAACCTTGCCGTTAATAACATAGGAACCCTCTGCCGGTGAAATATCGCTAATGCAAGGCTTCATTGTATCTACAATGACATTGACCGGGCTGGAAACAATGCTCTTGCCGGAGTGTGATTTACCCTTATAGGCTCTCGCCTCAAATACAGCAGTATTCCCGTTGTCAGCCTGGTCTGATAACTCAATGTTTTCAAAGGTATATGTTGAAAAAGATTTGTCGGCTTCATGCAGGTAGTTGGCCACGGGTTTGCCGTCAAGAAGGAGCCTGAAGTATTTATAGCCTTCTTTTTTTTCGCCACCTGCGGCTCCGCTTGAGAGAGAAATTGTAACACTAATGTTCGTACAGTTAATTTTCGCTCTGTCCTCAGGAGAGGTTATCGTTAATTTTGAATCCCTTGACATTCTTACCACCTTCCTTATAATTTTTTTAATTTAACTCAAAATGAGGCAGGTCAAAGAAGGTCGGGTCGGGAACCTGCTTGTTCTGGTTCCAGTCTCCTCCCCGGCGAATAGGTATTTCCATCTGCTTTGCTATCCCCATCACCACTCCTCCCTGATAAAAAAAGACAAAAGCCCGCATCGGCTTAATGGCGAAAGCGGGCTTTAAATAAAAATCCTTAACATTCATCCCCCCCCGGTTTTCAATCGAAAGGATTTATGCAAACTCAGAGATGAAATAAGCATCCTGCGCAAAACACATTATTAACTTTCTTTTGCCATGTCAAGAATAATAAGCAACATATGTCACTTTTTTTATTTTTGGGTCATAACGAAAATAATGCATTTTTTCTAATCATGCCGTATCTGTCAAAAAAAACTTAATAGCAGAATATGTCATAAATTCAGCAATATAAGTCGAATTCAATAATTATGGAAAAATGAATAATATGATGTGCATCTCTTTAAAATAATTACTTTGAGTTCAGGATGGATACTATCGGAAGAAATTAAACATGGACTTAATAAAAGTAGTAGTGTTGTTAAAAAATAAGATACCAGGGAATACATAAAAAGGATCTATACTCGTCGCCTTGCAGCAACGGCCTCAAAAAATAACATTCATAAGTTTACCACCCCTTACTATCACATAGTGACAAGTATCATAGCTTTAAATTGATTGATTTTAGTCACCGCAGTGTATGTCAAACGACTCATAATTAACTTCAGTCAGCATTTATTCTTTAAAATTAATATGTTTCTGTCTTTTTCTTTGGAATTCCTAAGCAGATTTTTTATAATAAATAGGTACAAATTTAGCATACAAAATAAAAAAGGACTTAACCAAAATCGGTTAAGTCCTTCGTATTTCTGGCGTCCCCAGGGGGATTTGAACCCCCGTCGCCGCCGTGAAAGGGCGGTGTCCTAGGCCAGGCTAGACGATGGGGACAATTAAATTGTCGCTGGAGAGTTGCAAATTGTAATTTAATTTCTTAAAACTTGCAACAAAAAAATAAGTGGTGAGCCGTGTTGGGATCGAACCAACGACCACCTGATTAAAAGTCAGGTGCTCTACCTACTGAGCTAACGGCTCACATCAAAAACGAAACACGTAATATATAAAAAACCGGCCAAATAGTCAAGGATTTTCATCCCAGGGTCGACAAAAAAATCCCCCCCTGCTTTCAGGCAAAAGGATTTTTAATAATGATATTTTCATCTCTCTTTTGGCCGACGGAGACCATAACAATTTCAACGTTAACAAGCGCTTCCAGCCTCTTTACATATTTCTTTGCATTTTCAGGGAGGGCGTCAAAATCTCTTACCTTTTTGATATCCTCCGTCCATCCATCAAGCTCTTCATAGATCATTTCGACAGATTCGAGCTGTTTTAAACTTGCAGGCACGCTACCCAGCGTTTCACCATTTAGCCGGTATGAAGTGCAGACCTTTATCTTGTCCATTCCTGTGAGAACATCGAGCTTGGTCAGGGCAATGCCGGTGAGGCCATTTGTCCTGGCCGCATCGCGAACAAGAACCGAATCAAACCAGCCGCATCTTCTTGGCCTCCCCGTTGTAGCGCCGAACTCACCTCCATTTTTCCTCAACATCTCTCCCATTTCACAGCTAAGCTCTGTCGGGAAAGGCCCGCTGCCGACCCTTGTTGTGTAGGCCTTGGTAATACCGATCACCTCGTTAAGCTTTGTGGGACCCACACCGACACCGGAGCAGGCACCGCCGGCAACGGTATTTGATGAGGTGACAAAGGGATAGGTTCCATGATCGACGTCTAACATGCTTCCCTGGGCACCCTCAAAAAGAATGCTTTTCCCGTCATTAATGAAACCCTCCATAAGCAGAGAAGTATTGGCCACATACTTTTTGATTCGCCCGGCATAAGCTGAATATTCATTATAAATTTCATCATAATCACAGGGGCTGTCACCGAGAAATTCCTCAAGATAGCGGTTTTTCATATCCAGGTTAAGCTTTAATTTCCCGGCAAAAAGATCACTTTCGACAAACTCGGAAACCCTCACACCGACACGGGTATATTTATCTTCATAACAGGGACCGATACCACGACCGGTAGTCCCGATTTTCCCCTCACCTCTGAGACGTTCACGGGCGATATCGATCTTCTTGTGATAAGGCATGATAATATGGGCGCGATCACTGATAACAAACTGGGAATCATCCTCCATATAGCCCCTTGCCTTGAGAGCATCTATTTCTTCGAGAAGAACCCTGGGATCAAGAACAACACCATTGCCGATTACACATATCTTTCCCTTATGCAGGATCCCCGACGGGATGAGATGGAGAACAAACTCCTCATCCTTGACAATAACCGTATGACCGGCATTATTCCCCCCCTGGTACCTGACAACGGCATCGGCATATTCCGTATATATATCTACGACCTTTCCCTTACCTTCATCCCCCCACTGAGCCCCCACAATTACAACGTTCGGCATATTTATCCTCTCCGGGCGAGATCGACAGCGCCTGAAATCAGGTCGTCAATGCTCACTTTTTCCTCTTTATCATTCCTTATATCTTTAACAAGCATATGTCCTTTTTCAAGATCATTGCCGCCCATAATAATCAGCCTGTCAATAACCTCGCTCGAAGCAAAAGCCAGAGAACCCCCTATATCCCTTTTTGCAATCTCCCTGGCAACCTTTAATCCTTTACTTCGAAGATGTCTTGCCACCTTAAGGGCCTCATGCTTTTCTTTACCCAGATTGAGAAGAAGAAAATCAGGTGACCCTGCACCACGGGTTTCTCCCTGCTTTTCAAGGGCTTTCAGTAGGGTTTCTACATTAATGGCAAATCCTGTTGCAGGCTGGTCATTGCCATAACGGCCAAGCAGACCATCGTAGCGTCCTCCACCACATATTTCCTCGCCAAGGCCCGTGACAAAACCCTCAAAAATAACACCGGTATAATAGTTGAGTCCCCTGATCTCACCAAGATCAACGGTTATAAAATCGCCAAGGCCATAAGAATCTATCGTATGGAGGACTTCCGACAGGTTTTCAAGGGCCTTTTGGGCTCTTGGGCTGACAGTCATAACGGCGGCCCTCTCCAGTACTTCCCGTTTACCAAAAAGTGTCGGTAAGGCCAGAAGGGCCTCTTCGTCCCGGCTCCCGAGATTAAGTGACGGGAGCAGTTCTTCGATACCTGACCTGTCCTTCCTTGCAACGGCAATCTCAACATCTCGCCGCACATCTTCAGCCAAAGAGAGGCCTTCCATAACCCCTCTGAAAAACTCGACCTGTCCTACATCGATCTTGAAGTCGGTAAGCCCCGTCGCCTTCATGGCCTCAACGGCAACGGCAATGATTTCACCATCCGCTTCCGGCTGATCAAGTCCAATCAACTCAAGTCCGCTCTGATAAATCTCCCGGCTACTCCCTTTATCTCTCTCACCATAGTGGAGCACACTGCCGCTATAGTGAAGTCTCAGCGGTTTTGCGTGATCTTTTAAATGGGTCGCTGCAAGGCGGGCAATTTGTGAGGTAATATCCGGGCGAAGAGCAATGACCTTTCCCGAGTCCCTGTCTTCGAATTTGAACATTCTCTCAAGAAGTTCAGGCTCGGCAAGAGCAAGAACATCCAGGTACTCAATGGTGGGCGTCATAACCCCCCTGTATCCCCAAAGCTCAAAAACCCTCGATAGTTCATCACCAATGCGATTTATCCTGCCGGCAACTGTCGGCAAAAAATCCTTAACTCCCCTGGGAAGCGCTATAGGCAAATTAATTCCCTTTTTATTCATTTATTAATTTCTCTGTCCGAAAACATTTCTACAGTTTTACCTGCTTGACTTCAATAATGCCTTCAACGTTCCTTATCTTATCAATAATTTCATTAGAAACACTGCTGTCAATATTAACCATGGAAATGGCTTTTCCCTGGAAAGAATCCCTGCCTAACTGGAAGCCGGCAATATTAACTTTCGCTTCACCGAGAATCGTGCCTATGGAGCCGATAATTCCCGGCCTGTCATTATTGTATATGAAAAGTATATTCCCTACAGGGATAGCCTCTATATCGATACCATCTATCTGGACAATCCTTGCATCACTGTGATGAAAGAGTGTTCCCGCAACGGATCTTTCGCGCTTTTCCGTTTTAAGCGTTACTTTTATCAGGCTGTTAAAATTTTCCGAGTCACTGCTTTTACTCTCCACAACCTCCACACCTCTTTCTCTGGCAATAAGCGGCGCATTAACAAGGTTAACGGACTCCTGAAGCATGGGCTCCAGCACCCCCTTTAATACCGTTGTCGTGAGGGGTGTCACATTAAAACCGGTGACTTCACCGGAATATTCTATGTTAACCTTCTCATGACCGCTTTCTGAAAGCTGCCCCAAAACACTGCCCAGCTTTTCGGCCAGAGCAATATAGGGCTGAAGCTTGGGCAGTTCATCAGCTGAGACGGAGGGAATATTAAGGGCATTCTTTACAATCCCCTTAGTCAAATACTCTGCAATCTGTTCAGCCACCTGGACGGCGACATTCTCCTGTGCTTCATCCGTTGAAGCGCCCAGATGAGGAGAACAGACGACTTCATTCAGGCCAAGAAGCGGATTATCGGGCGCTACAGGTTCCTTTTCAAAAACGTCGAGCGCTGCTCCCCTCACTTTTTTATTTTTAATTGCAGCCGCAAGGTCAGTCTCATTAATGATTCCCCCTCTTGCACAATTTACAATCAAAACACCGTCCTTCATTTTTTCGAAGGCGCCGGCATTGAGCAAATTTTTCGTACCCTCCGTAAGAGGCGTATGAACGGAAATAATGTCCGCCCTCGCATAAAGGTCATCCAGTTCAGCGAGTTCAATGCCTAACTGTTCAGCCTTTTCGTGGGATATGAAAGGATCATAGGCAATGACCTTCATTTTAAGGCCCTGGGCCCTGTCGGCAACAATGGAACCGATATTGCCGATACCGACAATACCGAGTGTCTTGTTCGTAAGTTCAACACCCATGAACTTGCCTTTTTCCCATTTGCCGCCCTTCGTTGAAAAAGTAGCCTGCGGTATTTCACGGGCAAGAGAAAGCATCATGGAAATAGCATGCTCTGCCGTAGTAACGGTATTACCAAAGGGCGTATTCATAACGACGACCCCTTTTTTGCTTGCTTCCGGGATATCCACGTTATCGACCCCTATGCCTGCTCTTCCAACAACTTTAAGATTTATCGCCTTTTCAATAATGTCGGCCGTAACCTTTGTTGCACTCCTTATGGCAAGACCGTCATAATCACCTATAATTTCCATTAGTTCTTCAGGTTTTAGACCGGGCTTAAAATCACACTCTATATCCTTGTACCTGCCAAACACTTCCTGTGCTGTTGAAGACATCTTGTCACTAATGAGAACCTTAGGCATATTTGCCCCCCTCTAAATTAAATGTTACGCCCGGATCAGTATCTTTCCACCAAAATAGCCTGGGCTGCAGCAACACCTTTTCCCATCTCCACATTATGACCAAACTTCTTGAGGGCCATTTCTATTGTGGAAATAGCAATGATTATGTCGAAAGTATCGTAATAACCGAGATGGGCGACCCTGAATATTTTACCCTTCAGATGGTCCTGCCCCCCGGCCATGGTTACACCCATATCATCACGCATAAATTTGACGAATTTACCGCCATCCACACCTTCAGGCACGTAGGCGCCGGTTGCCGAATCGGCCGGAGAATCAGGGGCAAGAAGCTTAAGGCCAAGCGCTGTCAAAGCAGCTCTTGTCGCTCTTGCAAGCGTTGCATGCCTCTTGAAGAGATTTTCAAGTCCCTCTTCCTTAACCATCCTGAGAACCTCGGCAAGACCACAGATGAGAGAAACGGCAGGTGTATAGGCTGTTGTGTCTTTACCTGCCACCTGGTTTTTGTTTTCTTTTTTCAGATCCAAATAATATTTAGGGATATCCGATCTGTCGGTAAACTTCCATGCCTTATCAGACAGGGCGATAAAGGCAAGACCGGGAGGAAGCATAAAGGCTTTTTGCGAACCCGAGATGAGAACATCGATTCCCGTTTCGTCCATTGAAAGATCAGAAACACCGACCGCAGTAATACCATCGACAACAAGCAAGGTATCTCTGTCTTTGGTAAGTTTGGCCAACGCCTTGACAGGATGAGCCACAGTCGTCGATGTTTCTGAGGCCTGGGTCAAAACAGCCTTAATCTCAGGGTCATTATCAAGTATCTCCTTAACAGCGGCAACATCAACAGCCTGTCCCCACTCAACTTTTACTTCAATCGGTTGGAGACCAAAAACTTTGGAAAGCTGTCCCCATCTCTCACCGAATTTTCCACCATTGACGAAAATAACCTTATCTCCCTTGCAAAAGAGATTGGTTATAGCTGATTCCATAGCTCCCGTACCGGAAGAAGCTAGAATAAGCACTTCCTGCTCTGTCTGGAAAAGCGCTTTAAGGTCCTTTTTTACTTCTGCAAAAATAGCAGAGAACTGCGGTGTCCTGTGATGTATCATGGGCTCTGCCATCCTGGCAAGGACACTTTCAGGCACAGCAGTAGGCCCCGGTGACAATAGGTACTTCTTTTTCATAATTTGTTTTCCTCCGGCTTTTGGTATTTATAATTTTTATTTGTTTGAAAAGAAAAAGGCTAAATTTAGCAAGGCAGACCCTATAAGTCAAGGACTTTCAGGGTCTGCAAAGGCAGGGCCGGCATATGATGACAAGAGATTACAATCCTGTATATCAGAGAAGTATTGTTGACAAGATTTCATAAAAAATTACGCTTAAAAGTCCGGCAACCGGGAGAGTAATAAACCATGAATAAACGATATTGCGCACTACTCCAAGATTTAGTGAAGCAATTCCTCTGGCCATGCCCACACCGATAACAGCCCCTACCAAAGTATGGGTCGTCGATATGGGAAGTCCCATTTTTGAACAGACGAGAACTGTCGTTGCCGCGCCAAACTCAGCAGAAAAGCCCCTGGACGGGGTCATTTCAGTGATTTTTTTCCCCACTGTCTCAATGACCTTGTATCCCCATGTTGCAAGACCGATAATTATTCCTGCTCCACCAAGAAAAAGAATCCACATGGGAACATCAACTTTCATGACAACGATATGTGTATTCGATATGGACATGATTGCAGCCAGGGGGCCAATGGCATTGGCTACATCGTTGGCGCCATGGGCAAAAGCCATATAACAGGCTGTAATAATCTGGAGGTGCCTGAAAACACCTTCAACAGTTGAGAGCTCCTTTTTCAGATCATCACCGGGAGCCCTTTCAATATTTCTGAGGAAATATCTTGTTATAAGTGCCGATAAAATACCGACAACAACGGCTACACCTAGAGCTTCGTAAAGGGGGAGATTAAGTTTAAGATTTTTCAATCCCTTATAAACCATAGACAGGGTAAGAATGGAAAAAAGAAAAAAGACAAGGTAAGGCGCATATTTTTTAACTTCATCGGCAGGGTGATTCCTGTCAAGGATCCTGTTGCGGATAAAAATAAAGCTCGTCGTTGCAATTATCCCACCCATGACAGGCGAGATGACCCAACTGGCGATAATCTGCGCTACCTTGCCCCAGTTTATTCCTGATATACCGATTGCAATTAAGGCAAAACCGACAACGGCGCCGACAATGGAGTGTGTCGTAGAAACGGGAAGCCCCCAGTGCGTTGCCAGCTGAAGCCAAACAGCCGATGCCAGCAAGGCCGAAAGCATACCGATCATAAGAATATCAGGACTTCCGCTAAAAACAGTGGGATCTATCATCCCCTTCCTTATGGTATTTGTAACGTGACTGCCGACAAGAACAGCGCCGGCAAACTCAAAGATGCCGGCCACAATAACGGCCTGCTTTAATGTTAAGGCTTTAGAACCGACCGATGTGCCCATGGCATTGGCAACATCATTAGCTCCTATATTCCAGGCCATGTAAAAACCCGCAATGATGGCAATAACGCCTGTAATAGTATAAATATCCATTCTTACCTTTTCCTCAACCCGTTATAAACATTCGAAGTATTTTCCCAACCTTTTCCGACTTATCAGCCAGACCGCCAAGTTTACGGCCTAACTCGAGAAGCACAAAGAAATCACCTTTGGAAAGAGTCTCTTCCATCTGGAAAATTTCCCGGGCAAGTTTGAACTGGAGCTTATCCGCTTTCCACTCCATTGTAGAAAGTTCATTAATCATAGCCATTACAGAGTCAGCTTCAGGGCCACCAAAAGAAACCTCCATCAGATTGTCCAGTTCCTGTACAATATTGTTAGCCATACTGCTGATATCCATAACGTGGCCGGCCAACTCCATAAAATTGGGCCTGATATTTTCAGGTACGGTAACATTTTTAAGTCGAAGCACAATTGACAGGTCTTCAACAGCATCTGCAATATCATCCTGGGCGCTTAACAGGTTAAGAAAGTCCCTTCTGTCGACGGGCATGAAAATACTGTTTGGAATTTGGCCGCGAATGTCGTTTTTTAATTTATCGGCCTCATGTTCGAGCTTGAGAATGTTTTCAGAATGCTTCTTGACCCGGTCAAAGTCAGATTCATAAAGGGCATCGAAAAGGGGCGGGACTTCATCAAGCACATCCTTAACCTTTTCCATATGTTGTTCAAGCAGCTTGAACGGTGACCTTCCAAATATTCCTGCAATAGACCTCATAATACCTCCCTTATTTTACAGACAAAAGACCCCGATATTAACATGAATTTGCACAAAAATATACACCCTGATTTTATACAATCAGATAAAAATCTTATTTTTTAGGGATTTCGTTACTTTACGTTAAAAGGCAGCTCTATGATTACGCCGTTGATTGAAACCCTTACTTTCAGGCTGTTCATAAATTGTGTATCAGCCTTAAAATAAAGGTCACCTGAAACCTGTGCCCCATCAACAATGCCTCCCATAGGAAGCGCATCCAGGTAGATATCCTGCATTAACGTTTCCCCCGTCTGATCCCGCCTGTATCTGTCGTAATAAGAAGGGGGATAGACCCAGTGCCCCACAGAGGCATCAAAATATGGCTCACCGTAAGGGTAATAATCATAACCATAGGGATAAGGTGGGGCAAAAGCGGGACTGGTGTAGTTAGCCATATTGGGGAGTGATATAGCGACAGTCGGTGGTTTAACTGCATATTCAGGGTCACTCTTGATTATTTCCGAAATTTTTTCCGGAGGATAAGGGCGATATTGGTTCCCTTTGTCATCGAGAAGAATAAAGTTTTCGTAAGCAATATTAATTTCTTTCCCTGTTTCGTTTCTGACCCTCATATTAAATGGGACCAGGTATGATTCCAGGTCATAAGGTGTTCTTGTAAAATAGGAAACGCTTGCCTTTATACTTATTCCTTCTTTTCCAATGGTAATAGATCTATTTTTTTCATCTATTTTCGCTCCACTCACAGCGACAGGCATAAATTTCGGTCCACACCCTGAGATAAACATAAACAATATAAGGGCAAATGCTATAATTTTATTCATCTTTCCCTCCTTAAATTTTAATCATACGCCAATTAAAACCCTGCAATTACAATGCCACATTCCTTTTAATAATCATTTGAGTCCCTTGCATAATGAATTTTCACTCAGCACCATTCACGTCAACGGGGGCAGGCAGGTCCCCGAAGGGTGACAGGTCAACGGGGGCAGGCAGGTCTTCAGCAACGGGCGCTTCCTCAACCGTCGGTTCTTCTTCAGGTACCGACACATCTTCACCAGGGGAAACATCCACAGGCGCAGGCAAATCGTCAAAAGGTGACAAACCTTGAGAAGTGGATTTTTCAACAGGTTCAGGCACTTCAACAGGTTCAGGCACTTCAACA